>NZ_JAYFQR010000001.1:0-102121 GCF_034926885.1 Aminobacterium sp. | reverse complement strand
ATGATGTCATGGCGGGTTTACCTCCTATATCCTTTATTTTGGTTGTTTGAGCAACACCAGTATAAAGGAGAGGTGCCCGCCTTTTTCATTATCTCTTTCACTTTACCTAAGTAAACGGAACGAAACTCTGGCCCATCTACAGGGCATAGTATGAAAGATATTGACATTATAAAATGTGTTCCAATTTTTAAATCTGTTACTGATATTGAATTACTGGTTTCTCAAGGTCAAATTAAAGTTAAAAAGTATGCAAAAGGTGAAACTTTATATAATCAAGGCTGTTTATGTAACTCTCTCGATATTGTCGTTACGGGCAGTCTTACAGCTTATTCTCTTACCGAGAGTGGTTCTTCAACAATAATGTTTGAATTTAAAAAGGATAGTATTATTGGCGCAAACCTTTTATTTGCCACTAATAATATCTACCCTCTTAACATATATTGTTCATCCGAATGTAAGCTTATCCATATAGAAAAAACAGTTGTAGAAAAATTACTTCACAATTATGATTTTGTAATGTCATACGTAAGATCATTATCTCAAAATGCTCTTGGGCTTAATCACAAAATCGCCATGTTTTCACGAAAAACACTTCGCCAGAATATTTATGAGTATTTATTACAACAATCGATTTCTCAACAATCGCAAACAGTGTATTTGCCTTTCAGCAAAAAGGAATTTGCCGATTATCTCGGAGTACAGCGCCCTTCGCTTTTTAGAGAATTAAAAAAAATGCAGTTTGACGGCATTATTAGCATTGATAACCGAAAAATAAAAATAGTAAAGCATATGTAAAATTATCTTCATCTTTAAGCACATACTTATAAAGCGAATATTGATTATTGCAAAAAATAATAAGTTTTGTTGCATTTGCAACATACTTTTGCAAAGATTAACAGTATAATAAATATAAATCGATTGGTAGTATTAATTGCTAAATATATTGAAATAATATTTGAGTTGGAGGTGTTAAATATTGATTGAACAAATATTTGAACTGGCTAGAGGCAATGAAAAAGCTGTTGAGAAAGTTGTATTTGACGAAAATGTAAATTATCTTCATATGATTTTTAATAAAGATGAAGGGCTTCCTGAGCATTTCTCAAATTCAAACGTTTATATGACAGTTATTAGAGGAAAGCTTTCAATAGGACTTAATGATCAGGAAATTCATGAGTATGAGGCGGGGACTTTATTAAAAATACCATTTCAAACGAAAATGAATGTAAAAAATTTATACCACGAAACATTGGAGCTTATTGTTGTAAAAGCACCAGCTCCCCAAAATTAAGGAGGAATCAAAATGAGTATGTTTTGTTATCAATGTCAAGAAACAGCAAAAAACACAGGTTGTACAGTGAAAGGTGTTTGCGGAAAGAATGAAGAAGTTGCAAAACTTCAGGATCTTCTGGTATACACGCTTAAAGGCATTTCAGATATTGTTGTAAAAGGAAAGGTTGATATTAATAATCTGGATAAGACTAATTATGAAGTTTTAAGCAGCTTATTTATGACTATTACCAACGCAAATTTTGACGACAGTCATATTGAAAATCAAATTAAGAAAATGATAGTGCTAAGAGATGAACTGAAAAATACTGTCAAAGTCAAAGATTTGCATGATGCATCAATATTCACAGTTGATTCCAGAGAAGCTATGCTTGAAAAAGCAGCATCTGTGGGTGTGCTTTCAACAGAGAATGAAGACATTCGTTCCTTGCGTGAAATGATTATTTATGGACTTAAGGGTATGGCGGCTTATGGCGAACACGCAAAGAATATTGGCAAAGAGGATTTAGACATTAATGCTTTTATTTACGAAGCATTGGCGGCAACACTAGACGATTCTCTTACAGCTGATGACCTTGTTGCATTAACACTCAAGACCGGAGAATACGGTGTTAAGGTAATGGCTTTGTTGGATGAGGCACATACAACGAGATTTGGAAATCCAGAGATTACCGAGGTAAATATCGGGGTAAGAAAAAATCCTGCCATTCTTATTTCGGGTCATGATTTAACTGATCTTGAGCAGCTTCTTGAGCAAACTAAGGGCACAGGTGTTGACGTATATACTCATAGTGAGATGCTTCCTGCACATTATTACCCTGCTTTCAAGAAATATGACAACTTTGCAGGAAATTACGGAAACGCATGGTGGAAACAGCTTGACGAATTCGTATCCTTCCGTGGCCCTATTCTTTTTACAACGAACTGTATTGTTCCGCCTAGAAGCGAAGAAGTAAGGGGCAGAATTTTTACTACTGGAGCTACCGGTTATCCTGGCTGCACACATATTGAAGCCGATGAAAATGGAAAAAAAGACTTTTCACAAATCATAGTACTTGCTAAGACACTGCCTTCGCCAGAAGAAATTGAGACGGGAAGCATTGTAGGCGGCTTTGCTCACAATCAGGTGATTGCACTTGCGGACAAAGTTGTTGAGGCTGTTAAATCTGGTGCAATTAAGAAGTTCTTTGTTATGGCAGGGTGCGATGGAAGAATGAAGTCAAGAGAGTATTATACAGAATTTGCTGAAAAGCTTCCAAAGGATACTATAATACTTACTGCGGGTTGTGCTAAATATCGTTATAACAAATTGAATTTAGGTGACATTGGCGGAATTCCAAGAGTACTTGATGCAGGTCAGTGTAATGACTCTTATTCACTAGCAGTTATAGCACTAAAACTTAAGGAAGTTTTCGGTCTGGACGATATCAATAAGTTACCAATTGCCTTTAATATAGCTTGGTATGAACAGAAAGCAGTTATTGTTCTATTGGCATTACTGTATCTAGGTGTGAAAAACATACATCTAGGACCAACACTACCTGGCTTCTTGTCTCCTAATGTGGCAAAGGTTTTGGTTGAGAAATTCGGTATTGCAGGTATTGGTACAGTTGAGGATGATATTAAGTTATTCATGTCATAAAATTAATAAATAAACAATATATAACTCCTGACAATTGATAGCCTTTGTCAGGAGTTGTTTTATAAACGGAGGGATACAGCATGGATAAAAAATCTGTTTTAATAAATGAAATGATTAAATATTATGCAAGTGATGTGAAAAGAATTAATCATTTTATGAAAGTATATAGCTTCGCAAAAACAATTGGAGAGATGGAGAAGGTAGATTGCTTAAACCAAGAAGTTTTAGAAATTGCAGCAATTGTTCATGATATTGGAATTAAATTAAGTGAGCAGAAATATAATTCGAGTTCAGGAAAGTATCAACAAATTGAAGGACCTGCTTTAGCAAAGGAATTACTTGAAAAGCTTGATTTTGAAGACACTATAATTTCAAGAGTGTGTTTTATTGTAGGACATCATCATACATATACAGCTATTGATGGCATAGATTTTCAAATTCTTGTTGAAGCAGATTTTTTAATCAATATATATGAAGATGAAATTTCGCAGGAAGAAATTTGTAAAATAAGAGACAATTATTATAAAACGGATGCAGGGATAAACTTTTTGAAACAAATGTATTTATCATAGTCTAAACTAAGAATTAAGAATACTTTTTGATATAGAAAAAATAAGAACACCCGCAAGATTTAGTGTCCTAGACTTTGCGGGTGTAAAGATATATAGTTTATGAATTATGATTCAAGAATTTTGCCATCAGTTGAAATTGTTATGACTTGCCAAGGAATGAGTTTTCCACTGTTTTGAAGGGCTGTCTTAACAGCATTTTCAATACCACCACAGCATGGAACTTCCATTCTTACTACTGTCAAAGATTTTATATTATTCATTTTTAGTATGGCAGTGAACTTTTCGCTGTAATCACCTTCATCCAGCTTTGGACAGCCTATAAGGGTTATTTTGTTTTTCATAAATTCATTGTGAAAATTGCCATATGCATATGCTGTACAGTCGGCTGCAATTAGTAGGTGAGCATTATTAAAGTAAGGTGCGTTTGGTGGAGCAAGTTTAATTTGTACTGGCCACTGGTTCAATTGGGTTTGTATTGTTGCAGATGTTTCTGCCTTGGTTTCACTAATAACATTACGCTTGAACGTTTTTGATTGAGTACCAGGACAACCACAAGCCAAATTTTCAGGTTGCTTATTTTCCATATTCATCTTTACCGCCGCCTCATCATATGCTACTGCTTCTCTTTCTTCAAAACTGATTGCATTGGTTGGGCAAGCCGGTAAACAGTCACCAAGTCCGTCACAATAATCATCACGAAGAAGCTTCGCTTTTCCGTTTACCATACCAATGGCTCCTTCGTGACAGGCTGTAACACATAATCCGCAACCATTACATTTATCTTCATCTATTTTTATTATTTTTCTAATCATTTTGAAGTCCTCCTTGTTTTTTATAGTATTAGTATAGTATAATGAACATAAGATGTCGGTTGCATTTGCAACATAAGAGGTGAGCTATGAAGAAATATCTTAAGCAACTACAAAATAATGAATTGTTCAATAATTTTAATTTGAATGATTTGGAAAGTATTTTAAATTGCCTATCTGCAAAGGTTAATTATTATAAAAAAAGGGATTTGATAATACAACAAGGTGCTCATGTTCACTATGTTGGAATAGTTTTGTCAGGTGGCATTCAAATAATAAAAGAAGATATCGAAGGTAATATCAATATTCTTTCTCATTTAGGTATTAATGATATTTTTGCAGAAGCATTTGCATATGCTGATATTTATGAATGTCCTATTACAGTGCAAGCCACTGAGAATTGCGAAATAATGTTTATTGATTGTAAACGAATCATCAAAACGTGTAATAATGCCTGTGTTTTTCATTGGAATCTGATAGAAAATATGCTTTCTATGATTGCAAGAAAAAATATAATGCTGAATCAAAAAATGGAGATATTATCAAAAC
The DNA here is from genome assembly GCF_034926885.1 of Aminobacterium sp. Lineage (NCBI taxonomy): Bacteria > Thermotogati > Synergistota > Synergistia > Synergistales > Aminobacteriaceae > Aminobacterium > Aminobacterium sp. The sequence goes on along the minus strand of NZ_JAYFQR010000001.1, from coordinate 97,259 downwards.
GTACTACAAGAGAAAAGCTATTAGCATTTTTCAATACACAAGTTCAAATGAATCATTCAAAAAAATTTTCAATACCTTATAACCGAGAAGGACTTGCATTTTATCTTTGTGTAGATAGAAGTGCACTGTCACGTGAGCTATCTAATATGCGAGATGAAGGATTGTTAAAATTCAATAAGAATGAATTTGAAATTCTTTAAAATAAATTAGTTACTATTTTTTAAAAGATTATATTAAGAAGGAATTTTTTATGAAGGTTGGATTAATTAGATGTATGCAAACAGAGGATATGTGTCCTGGAACAACAGATTTTAAAGTCATTAAAGAAAAAAAGTGTGCATTCGAAGGAGTAGAAGGAGATATTGAGATTATAGGGTTTAATACTTGCGGAGGATGCCCTGGCAAAAAAGCAGTAACAAGAGCTGCAGAAATGGTTAAAAGAGGTGCTGATACAATAGTTTTGTGCTCTTGTATTACGAAAGGGAATCCCATTGGTTTTGCCTGTCCACACGCTAAGGAAATGAAAGAAGCAATTATTAAAAAACTAGGCGATAGTGTAACTATCATAGATTATACGCACTAAACGTAGCTTTTAATAAAATGATTACTTAATATTTCATCTATCCCCACAACCTTTAGGCTGTCAACAATATGTCTAAGGAACTTGCGTTATTTATTCTATAATATAGAAAAAATAAGGGTGAAACTCGGTCGAAGTTATTATAATATGTTACCTAAACGAAAGTGGGTTGAGTTGACATTATAAAAGTCCTCTCGAGCCATGTGGAGAGTGTTGCTTTATTACAAAAAAGATAACCTGCTCTAAAAACTCCTAGTTTTGCTAGGAGTTTTTTATGTGCGCCCAGCATGGGCGCAATCTAACGGGTGAAAGTCCCGAGTGCGGCCTGTAGCGGCAAGCACATAGCCAAGAGCAAGGGTGTCTATCGCGAGGTGGGATCTGAAGGAAGCTGGCGGCAAACCTCCGGTCTGACGAACAGGAATCACATCAGGCAATCTTCTGAGGGTAAGGCTGCATAACAAGTCAAAGCCCAATAGCTACACGAAATCAGAAGGTGTAAATGTGGCGGATATTTGGAAGCGTCGTATACCGAACGGTACGTACGGTGCTGTGGGAGGTCGGCTGACCAACTAGTTGCTTAGCCTCCTACCCGATTACCGCTTTTTGGATATAATTTAAGAAAATAAATATTAAACTAGAGATATTCTTAAGTTTTTAGTGAAAGGGGAGCTTTTTTGTGAATAGGATTAGTATTATTTGTCTCGGTGTAAAGGATATGGCCCAGTCAATTCGTTTCTACCGTGACGGGCTAGGTTTTTCTACTGATGTAACAGAAGATGAACCGAAAGTTATTTTCTTTAACACTACCGGAACAAAATTCGAATTATATCCATTGGAACTTCTAGCTGAAGATATCAATGAGATGAATCCGCCACAGATCGCTTCTGGTTTTGCAGGAATTACTTTAGCTTACAATGTGAAAAGTGAGGCTGAGGTACATGAAATTATGGATCTTGCAAAAAAAACAGGAGCAACTATAGCCAAAGAACCGCAAAGAGTTTTCTGGGGTGGTTATAGCGGTTATTTTATCGATCCAAATGGCTATTATTGGGAGGTTGCATATAATCCTTCTTGGTCATTTGACGAGAATGATATGCTTGTATTGTGAGTTTCTTTTAATATCTATTTCGAAGTTGCTCTAATCTCTACTTCGCTTTGAAAGGTTAATGAATGTACGAATATAAAAGTCATAATACAATGGCAATTATTGTGCTTCACGAAATATATGGTTTAAATAACTTCATTGAAGACGTGTGTGCAGAATTTCATGGGCAAGGATTTGATGTGTTTTGTCCAGATATGTTGAGACGCGATAATTTTTCATATGCAGAGACTCATGATGCGTATGAATATTTTGTTAGCAATGTAGGCTTTGACGTTTATAAAGAAATTGAAAGTTTAATAAAGCACTTAGCGCTCAATTATGAAAAAATTTTTATTATTGGATTCAGTATAGGAGCAACTATCGCATGGCGATGTTGTGAGAACGTGAAGTGTAACGGAATTATATGTTGTTACGGTTCTCGTATACGTGATTACCTTTTTCTGCAGCCATTTTGTCCGACTCTTTTGCTATTTGCAGAGCAAGATTCTTTTAATGTCGACAATATCGTCGGGGAGCTTCGAAAAAAGTCTAATGTAGAGATATTCAAATTGGAAGCATTGCATGGCTTCATGGATAAATATGCAGAGTGGTACAATTCAAAACAAACCCAAATATCAAATTTATATATTCATGATTTTATAAAAAGAAACATACAATAAGATCGCTTGTTGTTAAAAAAAGTTGATTTCAATAAACCTTTATTACTCTGGATTTCGTATTAACTTCAATATCGTTTTTGCATGTTACCCATACGGGAGATAATTTTTCAGCTTGTAATATAGCATTTTTAAGATCCAAATCACTAGCATCACTAGATTCTAAAATAGCTTCAAAATCAATCTTCTGAAGCGATAAAGGTTGAGCTCTATTTATCCCTATTGCTTTAATAGTGAATCCCGAGACATTTTTCCCCATTTTTCTCAATAAATACACAATAGTTGTACTTACACATCCGGCAAAACTCATAAGTAATAATTCGAGACCTTTATAGCCTTGTCCATCGCCTAAAGGGGGTAGGTAATCAAAAACAATCGGATGATTAGGGTTAGTTTTTGATACGCCGCTGAATTGAACTTTTTGATTTGTTAGTTTTACATTTACTTCCGACTGGTTATTATTCACATTAATCATCCTTTCATTATTAATTGCATTTGACTACCCAAATAAGATCTTTTGTAGAGATTTAAAAAATAACGATGGAGGTCAGAAAATGAATCTCGAAGAAAAATTCAAGATGTTACAGCTATGTTATGCTGCGGCCCTTGCTGATTCAACCTTACGATATAGCAACGAGGGGATATTAGAAAAAATCATGGGACAAAAGCGCAATGAACAAATGAAAAATGGAGCGATGTTGGCTAAGAAATTTAGTGTTCAAGATCCTAAACAAGCATTTGTAAATGTTCAAAATTTGTTTGGTTGTGCCAGTTGGAATTGTGAAGATATTGAAAATGGCTTTTTTGCAGTAAATATGAGCTGTATCTTGTGCTCTATGTGCAAAAAAACGGGAGCAAGTAGCCCATGTCAAATTTATTGCCTCTCACCGATAGAAGCGATGATTAAGGGCATTAAACCAAGTGCCACTTTTTCTGTTCGAAAAACGTTATGGAATGATGATAAGTGCTTTGTTACGGTAGAATTATAAATAATCAATTCAATTGTTTATTTTAAATTGAGTTACATTAAAGATTTTATGTTCGTTAAATTTAATATAGATATTATATTATCGCCTGAGACATTCGTCTAGGCGATTTTCTATTCTGGAACGATATAAAAAAATACATACTAAAATAAAAAGCTAGACGTATTTTTAACTTAGTTGTATATATTTAAAAATAAATAAACTTATGTCATTTCGTTAGGAGGCCTTCATGATAAGGCGAAGAGGGTACTGCTTGTTAGCTTTTTACGCGCTTTGGACATTGCTTATGGTACCTGGGATATCGAAGAGCTGGGCGGATACTGGGCCATTGCTTTTTGATGATGGGCAATCTCACATGGTTACTGACAATATTGTTACAAATACTGGCAGTGCACTCACAGTGAAGAATTCAAACACAACTGCTACGATGAGTGATTTGTCGATTACTGTATGGAGTACTGAAACAGGCATGGAACGAGGTCGTGGTGCATATGCTCGAGATAATGGCAGCATTATGCTTAACAACGTTGTTATTAAGAATTTGGGGCTTAATGGTCACGGCGTTGGTAGTTATTTTGGAGGCATGATTACTATGAACGGAGGCCGTCTCTATGTCACAAGTTTAGGGGGAGACGGAGCTCATGTGGAGAATGCCTCATCGTCGATTGTACTGAATGACGTTTCCATTGTTGTTAATAACAATTCATCGTCTAGTGAGGCTCTTTCCGTAATAGAAGGAACTATTACCATGAATAATGGAAACATTGTTACTACGGGAAGTGAAAATCATGCCGTGATGGTTACTTCTACGGGAGTAGCTTCCTTAAATAATGTTGCTATTCAGTCGGCAGGAATTGCTTTTTCATTATACGATGAGGGGCAGATTAGAGTTAGGGTTGATGGTCAATCTATTATTGGACGTGAGATGCTTTTCGACTCCTCTTATAGAAGAGGTATAATTAATATTGTTGCGGAAAATGGCAGTTGGCTTTATGGCATAACAAGAGTAGGTAGTGCATCGACAGGCAACATTACTCTCAACAGCAACGCCACATGGACAACCCCAGGCGACTCCAACCTTACAAATCTCATCTTCGGTTCCGGTCATTTCCGCTTTACTGCCCCAACCGGAGACACGTACCGAACACTGACAGTCCGCAACCTTTCCGGTAACAACGGCACCTTCCATCTCAACTCCGACCTACATGCCGGCACTTCTGACCGTGTCTATATTGAAAACAGTGCCAGTGGCAATCACTATGTGGCTGTGAACAATAGCGAGGGGAATAGTGGTGTTGTAAAGGTTGTCGACATCGGAGACAGTGCTACCAATACGGCTACCTTTGACGGAGGTAGTGATATCGGTATCTATCGTTTCGGTGTGGCACAAGGTTCGGCCTTGTCTTCTACTCATAGTGGGTTAGATGAGAGAGACTATTATCTCTACAATACCTATGCGCCATCGACGCCGGTTCGTGGCCTTATGAACGAAAGTGCGGCCATTCATTCTCTTTGGTACAGCGAAATGAATGACATCAAGAAGCGTATGGGTGAACTTCGCATGGGAAGTCAGAACAGCGGCGATATCTGGGCACGGACCTACGCAACGAAATACAGTGTAAGCCCATCTGGAGGAACAGACTACGATCAGAAGATTCATGGCATAGAAGTGGGGAAGGACCGTCCCCGAAGTTACAAAAATGGAAAGAGCTTTACCGGTTTTGTTTTGGGATATGCCGAAGCAGATAACAGCTTTACCAGCGGAGGTTCAGGAGATACAGAAAGCATCTATGCCGGGCTCTACCAGAGCTGGCTTCGAGATGACGGTTTCTATCTCGATATTATCGGCAAATACAACAGCTTCGATCATAGTTTTACCACCCCGGTACTTGGCGGCTCTTACGATAAAGGTTCTTTTAAGAACAGGGGATTCGGACTCTCAGCAGAAGTTGGCAGACACATCGATACGCGAGATGGTTACTTTGTGGAACCGCAGATGGAGGTCTCAGGCTTTTGGGCGGGAAGCGCCGATTACATCAGCGAGAATGGTCTTCATGTAGAGGCAGATCGAAGCCGTTCCCTTCAGCTTCGAGTTGGTGGCGTCTTCGGTAGACAGAGAGCCTGCGAATCAGGAGGCAGCCAGCAGCTATACGGGAAGGTGAGCTGGATACAGGAATTCGAGGGAGACAGCACGGTTCGGGTGGATGGCACAGGTTTTGAGACGACTCTTGAAGGAGACCAGGTGGTAGCGGGTTTTGGATTTGTAAAGGACACGCCGAATTACCAGATCTACCTCGATGCCGAAAGATCGTGGGGCGACACCACCAGTAAGGATTGGGGAGTCTCCCTAGGCTGTCGATGGAGGTTTTAGAGAAGTAGACTTAATCCGATAAAAGCAAACGTTATTTAAAGAGAGTTTATTACCTTGTTAAAGTCACTTAGATGTAACTCTAAGTGACTTTTTTTTGAATTTTATTATAAAATGGCATTTTGAATTTTTAATGTTTTTGGTAAAGAGAATTCTGAATGCATTAGGAGGTATTTTACGCGACATCTATATATCTTGATTACATCTAAATGACAACCACATTTCACTAATTATCATAAATTAAAGGGAGGAAGCTATGTATGTTTAAATCTATTCGCCATCAATTTATCCTCATAAATTGCACATTGGTAATCTTTGCAATAGTGTTGTCTCTTTCCGTTAGTTATTATTTGATATCTTCTGGATACGCAAAGAATATCCAACAGACTAATGCAATTTTAGCTGAAAGCTTAGCTGCGAATATAGCTCAGTTTATGCAGAATGCTTATAACCTTAATGCACAAGTTGCCATAAATGGAGACATGGTCAACGGCGATAAAGAAAATAAAAAAAGTATATTGGAACATATGGTGAAACGATATCCTTTTTTTCAGCTTCTTGCCAGTCATACTCTTAATGGGGATCAAACAGCTCGGTCGAGTGGTGTTTTAGCTAATCGAGCTGATCGTTGGTGGTTTAAAGAATTTATAAACAAAAAGAAATCCTATATTACAAAATCTTATTATTCTGTTGCTGGAAATATGGCCGTTACTACGGCTGTAAACGGAATGTATCGTGAAAATAAGCTAGTTGGCGTAATGATGGCAGATATTGAAACAAGTACACTTCAAAAAATGGTGGAGAAATATAACTTTGGAGCGGGTAGTTACGCATATCTTTTAGATGGTGAGGGTATTGTTGTGGCTCACCCAGATAAGGAGCAAGTTGCAGAGTTATTTAATTATAAAACACAGAAAAAAATAATATTAAAAAAAGACAGCCAAGGTCATATTCTAAGAGATATAAAAGGAAATGAATTGACAGAAGAAGTTGATTTTGCTATTTCTGCGACATTAAAAAACATTATTAACAAAGTTATTAACGGAGAAACGGGAGTAGGAGAGTATACAGATATTAATGGTGATGCCTATTTTTGTGCTTATAGAAGTGTTCCAATGCCAGGAAATTCTTCTCCTTGGAATTTAGTTATGGTTCAGAAAAAAAGCTCTGCATTAGCTTTTATAAATAATGTTGCGACAAAAAACATTATTATAGGAGTAGTTGTTATCTTGATTTCTGCTTTATTTTCATATTGGTTTTCTAAAAAAATCACTGGCCCTCTTTTTGTTTTACAACAAGAACTTTCAATACTTGCTCAAAAAGGTGGAGACTTAACGCAAGAGATTAAGATAGACAGTAAAAACGAACTTGGAGACTTGGCGAAAGCAGTGAATCAATTTTTAAGTAATCTTAGAATTATTATCTCAAAAGTGCGGCATCTATCAGGAGAGGTAGCTTGCGCATCTGAACGGCTATCGTTAAGTTCAGAGCAATCAGCTCAATCAGCCAATCAAGTAGCTGTATCAATTACAGAAATGGCACAAGGAGCTAAAGATCAGCGTGATGCAGCAAAAAATACTTTTGATGTCGTTCAAGAGATATCTGCGAGCATCCAACAAATAGCTATAGATGTAAATGAAGTATCTTCTCAATCAAAACAAGCGGTTAACAGTGCTGAGAATGGTGATAAAGCTGTCGAAAGAGCTGTTAGTCAAATGAATAGAATTGAAGAAACTGTTGATGTTTCCGCTAGAGTCATTTCAAAATTAGGTGATCGATCCAAGGAAATTGGACAGATTGTCAATACGATTCACAGCATTGCTGATCAGACAAACCTTTTAGCTCTTAATGCTGCTATTGAAGCTGCACGTGCAGGAGAGCATGGACGTGGTTTTGCTGTAGTAGCGGAAGAGGTTCGACAGTTGGCAGAACAGGCCCAAAAAGCGACCAAACAAATTTCTGATTTAATAGGCGAAATTCAGTCAGACACAGATGATGCCGTTCTTGCTATGAGTACTGGTACGAAGGAAGTCAGATTAGGTGCAGACGTTGTCTCTGCTACAGGAGAATCCTTTCGGGAAATCTCGCTTTTAGTAAGTGAAGTATCTCGCCAAGTTATAGAAATATCAAAGGCTATTGAACAAATGTCTGCGGGTAGTCAGCAAATTGTAGGTTCAGCTCAAGAGATTGATCAATTGAGCAAAACCGCGGCAAATGAAGCACAGAATGTCTCAGCGGCCACTGAAGAACAGTTGGCTTCTATGGAAGAAATAGCTTCGTCTAGTGAAGGATTATCTAAGTTGGCAGTAGAGATGCAAAGCGTCATTGAAAAATTTAAAGTTTAAGAGTCTTCTTCATGTCAACAAAGAACGTAGAAGCATTTTGTTTCTAAGTAAAGTATAATTATGGTTGATTAACACAAATTATTTAAAAGGGGAGATTTGTATTATTATGATGGATTCGGTTTGTTATGCGTAGCAAAGGCTATTGCATAAACAAATCGTAAACGTGGAATAGCCTTTGCTCAGTCCTAAATAGATAGAATAACGATTTGGGAGGGAGCATTGTGGGCTATATAAAGGCATCTGAGCGGTTGCCAAAAGGTTTACTAGATATTCTTCAAAACTATGTTGAAGGAGAATATATTTATATTCCTCGTAAAGAATGTAACTCTTGATGAAGAGAGCCATGAGATTAAATCTTGTGGCTCTCTTTTGTTTCAGAAACATGAAGGAGGTCTCTCTTTTACTCAATAGATGGTATAAAGAAACAACCCCACAGATAAGAGAGGAATGCAAAAATGAAAACCAAAAGAGAAGATTTGTTTACTAGGGAATTCTTGCTTCAAAACATGATGGGACCAAATTGTGTCAGAATTCTTGAAGAGCTTTTAGCTTCAGTAGAATTACATTCAGGGATGCGTGTTTTAGATTTGGGTTGCGGTATGGGTCTAACATCAATTTTTCTAGCAGGAATATACGATGTAGAAGTGTTTGCTACAGATCTATGGATTGATGCAACAGATAATTATGAACGGTTTAAATCTGTTCAGCTTGACCATAAAATTATTCCAATCCATGCAGATGCTCATGAATTACCCTATGCTAAAGGTTTCTTTGATGTAGTTATTAGTGTAGACGCATATCACTATTTTGGTGCAAAAAGGGGCTTCTTAGACGAGTATATAGTTCCTTTGACTAAGAAAGATGGCATTATAGCAGTTGCCATTCCTGGATTGAAAAAAGATTTTTTTAATGATGTTCCTGAGGTCTTAAAGCCTTATTGGCAAGAAGAAGATATGAATTTTTATTCAAGAAGTTGGTGGCATGCTTTATGGAGAGAGTCTATGAAGATAAAAATAGAACAAAGTCTGTCTTTATCTTGCCACAAAAAGGCATGGGAAGATTGGCTAGAGTGTGATAACCCATATGCCAAGAGGGATATAGAAATGATGAAAGCTGAAAATGGTCAATATTTTGACACAATAGGTTTAATAGCAACAGTAAAATAAGTAACGTATAGCTAACGATGTATATGAATAAAGTTAAAAGCCAAGGACAAGTTTTTTGTCTTTGGCTTTAATTTTTATTTAGAAACATATAGAATACAGTAAGATTAAATTCAGAGAAGATTGAGAGATTTCTATTTAATTTAAGGAGAGTATTGTTGTGTTCAAACGTTTGTGGACTTATTTTCTTTTTTGCATATTTTTGCCTCTATTTCTCCTGTTTTTTTATGTTTCTTTTGTTGAAGCTTCAACAGCTGATGATTTTAAAACATGGGAATATTGGAATAGCACCGGTTTGGATGCTATTCACGCTGCAGATGCCTATGCGCTTGGTTTTACAGGCAAAGGGATCACATTAGCGCTGGCTGATACCGGAGTTCTCTTTAGTCATCCGGAATTTTTTGGGAAAAATCCTCATTTGGAATACCCTATTTCGATGGATCCATGGGATTGGAATAAAAATGATCATGGAACGCATGTTGCGGGAATAATGGCTGCTAATAAAGATAATATAGGAATGCATGGATTGGCTTTTGATGCAGGGGTAGTCTCTTTACGCACTTCTTTTTCTGACAACGAATTAGGGTATCTGTATCCTAAAACGTATCTTATTGAAGACGCGAAGATTATAAATAATAGTTGGGGAACTTTTTCTGAATTCTATCTTGATGACGTTAAAACAGAGGAAGATAGAATAAATAATATAAATAAATATATTTCCATGAATCCTCTTTCTTCTGATTATTTTAGAAAAATGGTTTTGGATTACGATAAAGTGCTTGTTTTTGCTGCAGGAAATGATGGACACCTTGGTCCTTGTTATGAGGGGGGACTTGCATATTATTTTCCAGAACTAGCGGGAAACACCTTAAGTGTCGTAGCCTTTGATCCCAGTAAAAATACAAGTGATCCCGCTTTTGTTGCTAATTTTTCAAATCTGGCTCAAAAGGTTGAAGAAAATAGCATTGCTGCTCCAGGTGTAGATATCAATTCTGCTTATTCTGGTGGTACAGGTAGTGGATATATAAATATGAGTGGAACCTCGATGGCAGCTCCTTATGTAAGTGCAACTTTAGGTTTGGTGCAGCAGGCTTTTCCCTATATGAATGGAAAACAATTGGTTGATGTTGTTCTTTCCACTGCAAATAATCATTTTGATTTGCCGCGATATACACTCAGTCTTGTTACAAAATATGATGAAAACTATCGGCCTTTTATAGGAGGTGCAAATTTGCTCTATTTAGAAAATGTTCGTCCTTCCCCAGATCAAATAGAGCAGGATTTGCGCGATTACTATCAGGCGGCTGACTTTTTGAAACGCTATTTTCTGACAGCAGATGATTGGCTAGCTTGGGTAGAACCGCATATGAATATTTACGATAATGTTCAAAGAGAGGCAGTTTTTGGACAAGGCTTGCTAGATGTGGGGAAGGCTGTCCGTGGTCCTGGGCTTTTTAATGCCAGACGTCTATCTTCCCACGATATAAACATCCAATATGGTATTGCTCAAGCTCTCTACTCTATTGATACTCATGGGTATTATAGCGTGTGGAGCAATGACATAGGAGAAAAAAGGGCTATTACGGGGACATTAGCAGGGTTACCTGTCGGACTTAACAAAACTGGTAGAGGAACACTTGTTCTTACGGGAGATAATTCGTATATGGGAGTCAGTGTCGTTTCTGAAGGAGAGCTACAAATAGACGGTTCAGTTGTTGCTAATGTCTATAGCGAAGCAGAAGGAACCTTATCAGGAAGTGGTGTTCTTGAAAGTAATATGATTAACCATGGTACATTGCGCCCTGGGAAAATGAATCAGCCAGGTACTTTAACAATAAGAGGAAACCTAGAAAGCGATGGTGCTATAGAAGTAGTGGTAGATGCAGTGGAAAATGGACATCTCGTAGTTAATGGTTCTGCAGATATTGATGGGACTACTGTTCGTCCTTTAAGCCAATCAGCTTTACGTCCCAATAGCCGTTATCAATTTTTACGAGCAAGCAGCGGCATTTCCGGAGTTTTTGCTCCTAACCTTTTTTCCGCTTTTTTAGAGGCAGAAGCAGTTCACGATACACATGAGGCAGTGGTTTTTATTAATAAAATTGCCTCTCTTGATTCTTTGGCGCATTTAACACCTATTCAAAATGATGCAGCCTCTCGTTTGGAAGAGATGTTTATAACTTTCGAAGGTTCTTCTACTCAGAGGCAACTGGATCCTCTTTATAATTTATCAGATAAACAAGCTCGTCGAGCGTATGAGGAAATTTACGGGGGGGCACAAGCTTGTTTAATTACAATGACTCCCCTGAATGAAGTGTTGGGACAAACCTCCTTTTCATCACGGCGTATAAATTCTTCATGGTGGGGAGAACTGAGTAATGGTCGTAAGAAACTTGATAGTGATTCCAGGCTGGGATTAGGTGAATTGCGAACTAAAACCTTCAACGTTGTTGTGGGAAGAGATAACAAGGTTAATCAATATTGGCATGTTGGGAAGATGCTTGCTTACGGAGAAGGATCAGTAGACGGCTTATTCACATCTGGTGATGAAGAAGACTGGCGTTTGGGGTTATATGGAAGCTACCAAAAAGATTCTCTTCATCTACAGACATATATTGCTGGTGGAATGCAAAAGTATGATCTTTGCCGTAATATTTCAAGTTTAGGGCTTGAAGCTTTGAGTAATTATGACAGTAAAAATGCAGAGTTTGGAATTCATTCAAGATGGTCTTCTTCTAAAGGGGAATGCGAAGATTGGTATGTTCATCCATTTTTTTCATTCATCCTTTCTAAGTATTGGCAGGATGGATATGAAGAAAGTGGAGCAGGAATTTATTCGCAGAAGGTTAAAAGCTTAACAAATACGTATTCAACCGGTACTATAGGATTAGAATTCGCAAAGAGGACTAATGATAGCTATTGTCAATTTATTGCAGGTTATAAACGTGTATTATCTGGAGAAAATCCAGATCTTCTAGTTGCTTTTGCAGGCGCTCCTTCTGATTATTTTACTGTAAAGAGTAATGAACAAAGCAGAGACTGGCTTCTCCTATCTTTAAAAGGGGAAAAACAATTTGCGGATGATTGGATGATAGAAGGGAAAATTGAAACAGAGTTTTCTAATCGAGGTAATCAGAGAAAAATATCTCTTAAGATGGCTCATTTCTGGTAGATAGAGTGGTCCTTAAATAAAAAGTGAAATATATATAAAGATAAAAACGATTTTAAATATAAGAGTGTTATATTATTAACGATGATATCCATTCTTTTAGAATGTGGGGTAGGGCGTGTTGCAAAAAGAAGGTTCCACGTTTATAATGTGCTATCGGTGGCGCGGACATAGCTCAGCTGGTAGAGCATTAGCTTCCCAAGCTAAGGGTCGCGGGTTCGAATCCCGTTGTCCGCTCCATTTTTTGTGGAGCGGGCCTTCTTAGTAAAAAAAATCCCCTTTAAATGTAAATTTAATAGTTTAAATTATCATACTATAAACATTTTGATAATTTGTTAAGTTTGACACAAATTTTTATGGGTATTACAATAACTCAGGCTTTATGCTCAAATACAGCCTGCACTGATGAATACTTTGTTGAAGCAGGAAGGAGGTGGGTGGTATGGCGACGAACCTGGCTGATGAAATCAAAAAAGCAGAATCGGAAGCAAAGCAAATGGTTAAAGATGCAAAAAATGAAGCAGCTCGTTTAATCAGTGAAGCAAAGAATGAGGCTGAAATGCGAGTTAAAGAAACAAAACAAAAGGCCTTCAGACAATATCGAGACAATTTACAAAAAGTGGAGCAGGAGGCTGAAGCTAAAGCGGAGAAAATAGTCAAGACAGGTGAAGAAAGCGCGCAAGCTTTTCTAAATAGCCATCAGGGGCGAGTTAAAGAAACCGCTGCCTGGATTGCGGAAGAGGTGATGGCTAGATATGGCCGTGGCTAGATTTAACAAACTTGAACTTTACGTTCACAATTCAGTGATTGAGGATGTGCTGGCAGTCCTCCAAAAGTCAGGTTCCTGTGAAATTATTTCACGGCAGGAGCTTGATGATTCTGGGGATCATTTTTCATCTCGTTTGCAACATATTGATAACTTGCTCAGTGAAATACGTTTCCTTCTGCGTTTTTTAGAACCAAATTTTAATGATACGATTTCTCCTTTAGCTCGAGCGTTAGGAGAAAGACCGAATTATTCTGTTCAGGAGCTTATTAACCTTTCTGAAAAAACAGATATTCAAAAATGTGCAGAAGAAATGCGTACTCTTGAGCGTAGGCTTGTGGAAATTCATTCGGAAATTACTCAAATTGAGGGAACAAAATCTATTCTTTCAAACCTTACGGAGTTGCCGTATGCTCTTGATCTTCTTTCTAACGGAACCCAGTTTGTAAAAGGTTCTGTTGGGACAATGCCTGTTGACCATTTGGCCAGCTGGAAGCAGGCTGTTGGCGAAGTGTTAGGCGATAGCGGTGAATTTTTCATTGCTTCTTATGGGGAGAAAGAAAAGGAAACTTGGGTTGCTATTTTCTATCGAAGAGATTTAGAACAAAAAGTTCTGGATGTGTGTTCAAAATATTCATTTTCCCGCATTGATATTCCTGCTCATTTAAAACTCAGTGTTGGGGAAGAGTTAATCAGTCTTGATGCTCGCAAAGATGCTTTGGAGCGTGAAGAACAGGAAATTCAAGCTGTAGTAACAGAAAATGCTGAAAAGTGGGTTCCTACAATAAGAGCTCTCAGTGATTATTGGGGAATTCTCAAATCAAGACAGGAAGCGCTGATCAACGGTAGCTTTACGGATAAAACTGTTATCCTTAAGGCGTGGGTTCCTTCTTCTGCAGTTGAGCAATTGAAAAAGGACCTTGTTCCGTATCAGTCTGTTCTTGAGTTAGTTGTTTCCGATCCGGAACCAGAAGATGAACCTCCTACTCTTTTGGTTAATAAAGGGTTTTCCCTTCCTTTCGAAACCCTTACGAAACTTTATGGAGTACCACAATATGGCGAACTTGACCCCACCCCGTTTTTAGCACCATTTTTCTTCGTATTTTTTGGAATGTGTTTAGGGGATGGTGGGTATGGGCTCATAATGCTTGGATTTTTCGCATTTTTCATGAAAAAGTTTAAGCGCATGCCCCATGGAACTAAACAGTTCTTCAAATTGTTTATTTTCTCAGCCATTGCAACTATTCTTGTGGGATCTGTAACTGGTAGCTGGTTTGGAGATCTTATTGATGCTTTTGGTATGTTTAAGTTCTTACGTCCTCTCAAAAATATCCCAGTTTTGATTAATCCTATGGATGACCCGATGACAATACTTTTTGTATCACTGGCATTGGGTATTGTGCAGCTTTTCTTTGGGCTGTTTATTGCCTTTTACGATTGTCTGCGCAAAAAAGATTATATGGGAGCTTTTGCTGATCAGGGCGGATGGATAGTTTTCCTCACGGGACTCTTGCTCTTGGGAGGAGCTGCAAGCGGAAAATTATCTGGAGGTATAGGAGGAATCGGTAAAATCTTAGCAATTTTAGGTGCTGTAATTCTTGTGTCGACACAGGGTCGGGCAAAAAGCGGCATTGTACAAAAGGCCATTTCGGGTGTGCTCAGTCTTTACAATGTAACAGCTTACCTTGGAGATGTTTTGAGTTATAGCCGATTGCTAGCATTAGGTCTTGCTTCTGCAGCCATTGCGTCAATTATTAATATGTTGGCAGGTCTTGCTGGAGGTATCCCTTTTGTTGGTTGGATTTTAGCGTTGATTCTTCTTTTAGGTGGACATTTGTTCAGTGTTGCTGTTAACGTTTTGGGAGCGTTTGTCCATTCATTGCGTTTGCAGTACGTAGAGTTCTTCAGTAAGTTTTATTCAGGTGGTGGCAGAAGCTTTGCCCCGCTAGCGCTCAATACAAATTTTGTTTCTATTCCTGAGAAAAAAGAACCTTAGTTGCATATTAAGTTCAAAGAATGAGGGGAGTGTTTGTTAGTATGAATCTTCTCGGAATTATGTTGGCAGTTCTCGGTGCGGCATTGGCCGCTGGTTTTGCAGGTGCAGGTTCAGCTATAGGCGTTGGTATTGCAGGTGAAACAGGAGCCGGAGTTATGACAGAGGATCCTGGTAAATTCGGTCTTGTCCTTTTGCTTCAGGCATTGCCTGGAACACAGGGCATATACGGCCTTCTTATAGCGTTCTTTGCTATTTTAAAGGTAGGTCTTCTCGGTGGCGGGGCAAGCGTTAGCATTAACGTGTGGCAGGGCCTTGGCATTTTCTTTGCGTGCCTTCCCATCGCCATTGCAGGTTATTTTTCGGCGATTGCCCAGGGAAAAACATCTGCGGCTTGTATTCAGATGATAGCGAAAAGACCAGAAGAAACCGGTAAGGCTGTTATTTTACCGGCTATGGTTGAGACGTATGCTGTTCTTGCTCTTCTTATGAGCATCATCCTACTCAACGGCATTCAAATTTAGCCGTTGAGCCAGAGGTGAATAGTAATGTCTTTGGCAGATATAAAGGTAAAAATCGAGGCAGATGCAAAATTAGAAGCTGAAAAAATACTTGAAGTTGCAAAAGAAAAAGCAGACGAAGTCCGAAAAGCTGCTGAGGCAGAAGTTAGTAAGATTGAGTCTTCTTATAGTGATCGTTTTAGCGCTGAAAAACCCGAAGTCCTTAAACGCCGTGAAATCGTGGCTAACCTCGATGTGAAAAAAATAATGCTTGGGGCTCGGCAGGATCTTATATCTCATGCTTTTGATGGAGCTTGGCATGAAATGGCAAATCTTCCTGCGGAGAGGTATGTGGACTTTTGCGAGAAACTTCTTGAAAAGGCTGTAGACACTGGAAAAGAAACACTGTTTGTCTCAGCCAAAGAGAAGAATCTCAACGAAGAATGGCTGAATAAATATAACGAAAAACATAAGACTTCTCTTGCTTTTGACAAGGCAGCCTCCTTTATCTCTGGAGGATTTATCCTGAGAAAAGACGATATCGATACGAATTGTTCTTTCGATATGCTGATTAAATGGGTTAGAGAAGATATAGAGGCAGACGTTGCAAAACGGCTGTTCTCTGAGTAGACGGGAGGTGGGCAGCATGGCTACAGCAGTGCGGTATGGATATACAGTTGCTCGCCTGCGGGCTATGGAAAACCGCCTTCTCGATGATAGCGTGCTGCAGAGACTTATCGATAGTGGCGACTTGGATAGCGCAATGAAAGTTTTAGGTGAAACTGTTTATGCTTCCTGGTTTGCCGAGCTTAAGACAAACGCTGAATTTGACAAGGCAATAGAGTCAGAGCTTCTTTATGTTTACGATGAAGTTGCTAAATTTGCTCCTGACGCTAAATTAGTTGAGATATGCCGTTTGCCCTATGATTTTCATAACGTGAAAGTTCTTTTAAAAAGTCAAATTCTTCAACGTGAAGGAGAAGATCGCCGTTTTGAGCTTTTAACCCATTTAGGAAATATTCCTACTGACGACATGATTATGGCTGTAGAAAGTGAAGATTTCCGTTTGCTTCCTTATAATCTTCATTTGGCCTTTCCCAAGGCATTGGCCTTGTGGGAGCAGACACATAATGTGCTAGATGTAGAGTGTTTCTTAGACGGAGTCTTATTCCGAGAAATGTTGAAAATGGCCCGTGAACTGGATTATGAAACCCCGTTGTTGTGGGTACGCGGTAAGATTGACGCGGAAAATTTGCGGAATATGCTTCGTCTTAAAAGAATGGAAAAAGACACTACTGCTGTAGAACCGTATCTTCACGCTGGAGGCTTTGTTTCTGTTGAGAAACTTTTAGCTATGCTTTCTGAGCCAATAGAGAGCTGGACTAGGGTTCTTTCATATGCGGACATAGGGCAGGCACTTTCATTAATTCAGGATAGTTCTGATATGAATGCACTTCTTGTTGAGATGGAGAAGGTACTGGACGATTACATAACAGGGATTTTGAAAACAGCCAAATATGGTGCTTTTGCCCCAGAGAATGTCTTAAGTTATTTGTGGAATAAAGAAATTGAGGCTAAAAATCTAAGAATAGCCCTAGTTTCTGTAGCAAATGGCATGGATAAAGACCTGGCAAGGAGGTTGATGCGTCGTGGCTAATGAACTGAACCAACCAATGGCAGCCATTGGCGAATACGAAACAGTACTTCCTTTTCAGGCAGTGGGGGTTAAACCTTTCGTGATCTCTGAAGAAGATGATGAGAAGTTTGCAACTCTCCTTCTGAAATTAGCCAAAGAGAAGTATGCGGTTGTTTTTATACAGGAATTTCTTTTTGTGAAATATATGTCTGTTGTGGACAGTATTAATGAAGAATATCCTGTGAGCGTATTGCCTATTCCTGGCCTCAAGGGAGGTTCTGGAGCTGGGCTAGCATCCATCCGAAATAGCGTGGAACGAGCGGTTGGGATGGATATCTTTGCAGTGAAATAGACTTTTATGCTGGAGGCGATTTATTGTGGCCACGGAAAAGGTCATTAAAGGGACCATAGAAAAAATATCCGGACCGCTTGTTGTCGCAAAGGGTATGTATGGCGCCAGTATGTATGACGTTGTGCGAGTCGGTAATATAGGACTAGTAGGTGAGATAATCGAACTTAAGGGTGACCTTGCTTCGATCCAGGCCTACGAAGAAACATCAGGTCTTATGCCAGGCGAACCTGTTATCAGTACTGGGGCACCCTTGAGCGTCGAGTTAGGTCCAGGAATCATAGAGCAGTTTTACGATGGAGTTCAGCGTCCTTTGAACTTAATTGAAGAAGCGGCTAAAAGCCACTTTATATCTCGTGGTATCGATGTACCTGCAATCGATAGAAATAAAAAATGGAAATTTGAACCTCGCGTAAAAGCCGGAGACGCAGTTAAGGCTGGAGATGTTCTCGGTGTTGTTAGAGAAACAGTTCTTGTCGAGCATAGAATAATGGTTCCCTACGGTGTTGCAGGAACGGTTGCTGACATTAAAGATGGAGAATTTACTGTAGAAGAAACGGTAGCTGTCATTAAAAATAAAGACGGAAAGGAAACCAATGTTGCAATGTTGCAGCGTTGGCCTGTACGTAAACCTCGCCCAGTTGCGCGTCGTTTACCGCCCATTATTCCTCTTACCACCGGACAGCGTGTTGTAGACGCGTTTTTCCCCATAGCCAAAGGTGGAACAGCATGTGTCCCCGGTCCTTTCGGATCTGGAAAGACAGTTATTCAGCACCAATTGGCTAAGTGGGCAGAGTCGGATATCGTTGTTTACGTTGGTTGCGGCGAACGTGGTAACGAAATGACAGACGTTCTTCTTGAATTCCCTGAGTTGGAAGACCCTCGTTCTGGAGAACCATTGATGAAACGTACGGTTCTTATCGCTAATACATCGAATATGCCTGTTGCTGCCCGAGAAGCGAGCATTTATACAGCTATTACAATGGCTGAATATTATCGCGATATGGGATATTCAGTTGCTTTGATGGCAGACTCCACAAGCCGTTGGGCTGAGGCTCTTCGTGAAATGTCAGGACGTCTTGAAGAAATGCCAGGTGAAGAAGGGTATCCTGCATATTTGGGTACTCGACTTGCATCTTTCTATGAGAGAGCTGGTCGTGCTATTTGCTTAGGCTCAGACGGCAGAGAGGGGTCCGTAACAGCTATCGGAGCGGTTTCTCCTCCTGGTGGAGACCTTTCAGAGCCTGTTAGCCAGAATACATTACGAGTTACAAAGGTTTTCTGGGGACTTGATGCAAGCTTGGCTTATCAGCGACACTTCCCAGCCATAAACTGGCTTTTGAGCTATTCTCTTTATACGGATACTCTTGATAAGTATTGGGATACAAAGTTCGATGATGAGTGGAGTGGCTTACGAGTTGAAGGCATGTCTCTTCTTGAAGAAGAAGACCAGCTTAGGGAGATTGTACGACTTGTTGGAGTCGACGCTCTCTCTAAGGAAGAACGTATGGTTCTTGAGACTTCGAAATCTTTGAGAGAAGACTTCCTTCACCAGAATGCTTTCCATGAAATCGATACATATGCTTCTATGGAAAAACAGTTTAAGATGCTGAAGAACATACTGATATTCCATCATCTAGGCATGGATGCACTTAAACGAGGGGCGTCAATGGATGAGGTCTTCAACTTGCCTGTACGTGAGCAGATTGCACGTATGCGTTATGTTGATGAAAAAGAAATATCTCAGCTTGATTCTCTTGAAACGACAATGAAATCTGAGATAAACGCACTTATACCAGTGGGGGGCGATAGTGATGATGCTGCCTAAGGAGTATAGTACTATCACAGAACTGTCAGGCCCGCTCCTGGTTGTGGAAAAAACCAAGGATGTTCGTTACGACGAGCTCGTTGAGATAGAGCTAGCTAGCGGAGAAATTCGCCGTGGCCGTGTTCTCGAAATAACGTCTGATAGAGCTCTCGTTCAGGTATTTGAAGGAACAGATGGTATAGACATTAAGGAAACAAAACTTCGCTTCCTTGGAAAAGTACTTACCCTGCCAGTGAGCCGTGATATGTTGGGGCGCATTTTTAACGGACGAGGCGAACCTATAGATGGTGGAGCTCCGATTCTTCCAGATAAAAAGTTGGATATTAACGGTATGCCTATGAATCCGTTCTCTCGGGATTATCCTTCTGAATTTATTCAGACAGGAATTTCTACCATTGATGGAATGAACCCAATGGTTCGAGGACAGAAGCTTCCTATATTCTCTGGAAGCGGACTTCCTCACAACCGTATGGCTGCACAAATTGCTCGTCAGGCGACTGTTATCAGTGGACACGAAGATTTTGCCGTCGTTTTTGCCGCTATGGGTATTACATTTGAAGAAGCATCCTTCTTCATGGAAGATTTTAGAAGAACAGGTGCTATTCAGAGAACGGTTATGTTTGTTAACTTGGCAGATGACCCGGCAATCGAGCGTATTACAACACCTCGATTAGCGTTGACTGCTGCAGAGTACCTTGCTTTTGAGCAGGACATGCACGTCGTTGTTATTCTGACAGACTTGACGAACTACTGCGAAGCTCTTCGTGAAATTTCAGCAGCTCGTAAAGAGGTTCCTGGACGTAGAGGCTATCCTGGATATCTTTACACCGACCTTGCAACTATGTATGAGAGAGCCGGTCGTCTTAAAGGTAAGAAAGGGTCTATCACCCAGATTCCAATTTTGACAATGCCTGAAGATGATAAAACGCACCCGATTCCAGACCTCACTGGATATATTACAGAGGGGCAGATCATTTTGAGCCGTGGGCTTCACAGAAAGGGTATCTATCCGCCAGTAGACGTTATGCCTTCTCTTTCTCGTTTGAAAGATAAGGGCATTGGTAAGGAGAAAACACGGGAAGATCACGCTGACCTTATGAACCAGCTCTTTGCGGCATATGCACGAGGTAAAGAAGCAAAAGAACTTGCAGTTATTCTTGGTGAAGGTGCTTTAACTGAAGAAGATAAAGCTTTCGCAAGTTTTGCTGATAAGTTCGAGGATAAATACGTGCGCCAAGGGGAGTATGAAAATCGTACAGTGAAAGAGACTCTTGAATTAGGTTGGAATCTCTTAACGATGATCCCGGTGAAGGAACTCAAGCGTATTCGCGATGCTTACATTGAGAAGTATCTTAAACCGAGGCTGCACGAAGAGGAGACAAACAAAGAAGCAGTTTCTGCTACAGAGTAGGGGGTGACGAAGTATGGCTCGGTTGAACGTCAACCCCAACCGGATGGAGTTATCACGTTTAAAAAAGCGACTTGTTGTTGCGAAGCGCGGTCATAAGCTTCTTAAAGATAAACAGGATGCTTTGATTAAGGAGTTTCTTGAACGTGCACGTGAAGCCAAAGCTCTCCGCGAGGAGTTAGAGTCAGAATTGATGGCATGTTATCGCAGCTTCCTTCTTGCACGGGCACAGACATTACCAGTAATGTTGGAACAAGCTCTCATGATTTCTGGTACTCGCTGTAATTTGAGTGTTGCTAAGAAAAATGTTATGAGTGTTGTTGTTCCGGAATATGCTGTTGAACAGGAAGGAAATCCTTTTAGCTACGGTCTTGCCACAACGCAAGGAAGCCTTGATGTTGCTTTGGAACAGTTTTCAAAGTTGCTTCCGAGACTTATTACACTCGCAGCAAAAGAGAAAGCGATTCGTCTTATGGCTTCAGAAATTGAAAAAACAAGACGTCGTGTCAATGCTCTTGAACATGTTATGATTCCAAACTTCAACGAGACGATTCGTTATATAACGATGAAGCTCGATGAACAAGAGCGCTCGACTCTTAGCCGGTTGATGAAGATTAAAGATATCGTTCGCTCTCACTAGACCCAAGAAACAAAAGGAGCAGAGGTTATTATGCCTCTGCTCCTTTTTTATGCTTTTTACCTTATTTTATTGTGGTTTTCGATAAATAAAGGGGCCTGCAGATTCAAAACCTATGCTTCTATGTTCAAAAATCTGTTCTGTAGATCCGACTAATAAACAACCGCCAGGCCTTAGTGCCTTGAAGAATTTTTCATAAAGTTTTCTTTTAGTCTCAGCTTCAAAATAAATAACGACGTTTCTGCATAAAATTAAATCAAAATCATTCTTAAATCCATCTTCTATGAGATTGATACGTTCAAACGAAACACGCTTTTTAACGTCGTTTTTAATCTCTAATGTTTCACTGTCAATTGAAGTAAAATATTTTGTTATACGCTCTTGAAGGATATTAATGGTTTGCTTTTTTTGGTAAACTCCATTTTTAGCTATTTTTATAGCCCCTTCATCAATATCACTAGCCAGTACGTGTGGAGGACAACTTAATCCTGTTTCTGAAGACAAAATTGCAAGTGAATAAGGTTCTTCACCTGTAGCACATCCTGCACTCCATAGCTTTAATCGTTTTGACCCTCTCGTTTTTATAAGCTCTGGAATGATTTTTGTTTCTAAGTCTTGCCATCGTGGAAGATTTCTGAAAAACTCGGAGACGTTGATTGTTAAATAATCTAAAAATTCACGAAGTTTCTTGTCGTCTTTCTTTATGATTTCGTAGTATATTTCATACGATGTTACATCCCATCGCTGCATAAGCATGTGAACGCGCCGATGAATTTGATTTTTATAAGAATTAAGATCTAAACCTGTCATTGATTTTATTTTCTTTTTAAAGATGTCGTATTCAGGAGAGTCGTAATTTTTCTGTTCTGGCATAATGTCACCTCATAAGAATATTTGAGTTATATTAACAAATAATACTATATACCATAAACAGCATTCAAATAACAAAAAGAAGAAAAACATGCTAAAATAAGCCTTAAGGAGTATTTTAAATGGTCGCTATACTTTTATAGTGTAGAGGAAAGTCCGGGCTCCATAGGGCAAGGGCGCTGGATAACGTCCAGTTGGTGCAAACCAAAGGAAAGTGCCACAGAGAGATACCGCTTCTTTTTGAAGTAAGGGTGAAAAGGTGGGGTAAGAGCCCACCAGGTATCAGGCAACTGATATGCTTGGCAAACCCCGCCCGGAGCAAGACCGAATAGAGAGGGATGAGGCTGCCCGCTGACCTCTGGGTACGGTCGCTTGAGAAAAACCGCGAGGTTTTTACTAGATAAATGACCATTTTTCATACAGAACCCGGCTTATAAAGTGCTCCTTATTATTATAGTTTGATGAAAAATAAGCCCATAGAACCATTAAAAAGAGATTTTTATGGTTCTATGGGCTTATTTGTTATTTAGAAAGGGTGATAATGTGGGATAAAGTGGTAGAAAATGTCATAAAGTGGGAGGAATCCCCATGTTGGTGGGAACCTATGAACACAAGGTCGACTCAAAAGGTAGAACAGTTCTTCCTGCTAAATTCCGGCAGGAACTCGGCCAATGTGTGGTTGCCACTATAGGCATTGATCAGTGTGTATCTATTTATCCCATGTCAAATTGGTCAAGAGTTCTCGAAAAGTTGCAAGAACTTCCTTTCTCAAAAAGCAAATCGAGAGGACTTATGCGTGTAATGTTAGCAAGTGCCCACGAGCTTCCTATCGATAGTGCAGGCCGAATACTTATCCCACAGCTGCTTCGTGATCATGCATCTCTACAATCAGATGCTCTTTTTGTCGGAGTAAGTGATCATATAGAGTTATGGGATAAAGAACTTTGGAACACTTATAGCTTGCAGATCATGGAAGAGTTACCAGCAATAGCAGAAGAAATAGAGGGATTCTGATGATAGAGCATATTCCTGTTATGGTGAATGAAGTTATTGAAAAACTTAAAAATATAGAAGAACCGCACATTATTGTTGATGCTACGTTAGGGTTAGGTGGTTATGCCGAAGAGATATTAAAGGAATTTGCTGACGTTCAATTAATTGGTATCGACAGAGACAGAGAAGCACTTTCTTTGGCAAGGAAGAGACTAGAGCCTTTTTCTCACAGAGTTTCTACTCATAGATGCTCCTTTAGCTCTTTATCTACAGTGCTTATGGAAGAAAAAGTGAGGCCGGATGGAGTGGTTTTTGATCTTGGCGTTTCTAATTTGCAAATTAGCGTTCCTGAGCGTGGTTTTTCTTTTCAGAATGACGGCCCACTTGATATGAGGATGGAAGGAGTGCAGGAAGAAAGGGTGCTTTCTGCTGCTCATATTATTAATACTTTCTCAGAAAAAGATCTTGCAGATATCTTTTGGAAGTACGGAGAGGAGCGTTATTCAAGGCGTATCGCTTCTGGTATAGCTAGATTTCGGGATAAAAATGGACCAATAGAACGAACATTTCAACTCGTTGATGCTATCAGAGCTTCTTTACCAGCACCGGTGCAAAGAAAAATGGGTGGACATCCTGCACGTAAGGTCTTTCAGGCGTTGAGAATTTATGTGAACGATGAATTGCATGAATTAGAAGAGGGCCTTTCATCTGCTATAGATAATATTGCTCCAGGAGGAGTTATTGTCGTAGTCAGTTATCATTCTTTAGAAGACCGCATCGTTAAATACGCCATGAGAGAGTGGGCTAGTTCAGGTTTGGGAATACTTTTAAACCGCAGACCCTTAAAACCTACTGATGAAGAAGTTGAGAGAAATTACAAAGCGAGAAGTGCAAAGTTGCGAGCGTTCCAAAAAGTAGAGAAGGAGAGTTCTATTTAGGGGGAGGTGGACAGATCGTGTACGATACTCAAGCGTGTCAGCAGTTTTGTGAGTCGAGACGAAAAGTAAGTCCTTACTTTGTTTCTTTCATGTTCGTTATGGTTTTTTCTTTTGTGGGATTAGGCGTTTTAAGGCTTTATGCTACTCGTCTCGAAGGCCGTCTTCATGATATTAACCTTCAAATAGAAAATTATGAGATGCAAGAAGTGGATATGCGTCGTGATCTTTCCTCTCTTACGTCTCCAGAAGCTATCTATGGATATTCGCAGCAACATCTTGGCATGGTTGCAAATAATAAAACGGAAAAAGTGCTTGTTGCCATGACTAATCCTCTACACGGACAGGAGAAAAATGTTGCTTTTTCCCCTTCGCATAGAGGGCGTTTAGACTTTCTTTTTTCGCTATTCTCTTCACAAGCTACAGCGAAAGAGTAATTTAATTATACGAAAGTTTGGATAATAGCATGGACATAACGCGATGAAAAAAAACTTTTTTAAAGGACCTTGGCCTTGGGTTTTTCTGTTATTTATTGTTGTAATTATTCGTCTTTTTTATGTACATTGTTTACCTGATAAAAGAGTTGTACGCCAAGCTCAAAGACAATATTGGAGTGAAATACCGGTAAGTACAACTCGTGGCTCTATTGTCGATACACAAGGGAACCCCTTAGCATTGTCAGTGCCTGCTTACAGTTTCTTTATCGATCCTGCCTTCTGGGCCCCTTCTAACGCACAGGCACTAAAAAAACATCTTCCAACTAGCGTAATAAAAAAAATATCTTCACCTCTATCTGGACGCTTTCATTGGGTAGCAAGAAAGGTAAACCAGCAAGAAGCAGATGCTATGAGTGCTTTGAATTTGCCTGGCCTTTACAGAATTCAAGAAAAGAAGCGTATTTATCCACAAAATGTTCTTCTATCTCACGTTTTAGGCTTTTGCGATATTGATGATAAAGGCCTTAGTGGAACAGAATTTGTTTGGGATCAGTTTTTATATTCACCTCCAGGAATTCGATTTTTTATTAAAGATGCTTCTGGTCAGGCAATAGATGTGACAACAACACTATCGGACCTTGACAAAATAGAGCATAAGGGAAAGGTTGGCCTGACAGTCGACATGCGAATTCAATATGTAGTTGAACGTCGTTTGGAAGAGACAGTGAATATGCATAAAGCACGATGGGGAGCTGCTCTTTGTATGAATCCTCAAACAGGTGAAATATTAGCAATGGCAAGCGTCCCTAGCTTTAACCCTAACAACAGAAAGGACCTTCTTGATACCAAAAAACTTTTTAACAGTGTTATAGGTAGGGTCTATGAGCCTGGCTCGACTCTTAAGCCTGTTATAGTGGCGATTGCTCTTGAAAAGGGAGTAACTTATCCTTCTGAAATATTTAAAACTCCTCACAGAATCAAAGTAGCAGACGGTTCAATTTCTGAAGCAGGATATCATAATTGGGGAAAACTTTCTTTAGGGGATATCGTGGTAAAATCTTCAAATGTCGGAATGGCGCAGCTAGGGTTACGCATTCCTCCTTTTAATATGTATAACAGTCTTAGAGAGTGGGGATTTGGTCAACCTATAGGTGTAGAACTTAATGGCGTTGAATCTGGCCTTTTACCATCGCCGGAACAATGGAGGGGAGTTGTGCCTGCTAATATAGCGATAGGGCAGGGAATAGGTATGACTCCTTTGCATCTTTTAACTGCGACAAGTGCTATCGTAAATGGTGGAGACCTTTTGCGCCCATACATTGTTGCAGAAGTAACAGATAGCAAGGGGCGAGTTATATATAAGGGGCAAAAAGAGGTTATTCGGACGGTAGTTAGCCCTTCTATTGCAGCATGGGTAAGAAAAGTAATGAGAGATGTTGTTATTAATGGAACAGGCAAAAGGGCAGATACACAGGTGACGACATTGGCTGGAAAAACAGGTACAGCGCAGGTAGCGGAAAAAGGAGTTTATGCAAAAAATAAATGGGTGGCTTCCTTTATTGGATTCTGGCCCTATGAATCTCCTCAATACGCTATGCTCGTAGTTATAGGAGAGCCATCAAAAGGACGTTATTATGGTGGAGATGTAGCCGGCCCACTTTTTAAATCTATTGTTGAAGATATGGCTTTACTTAATCTATAGGAACTAGAATGAGTACGAAAGAGAGGCAGTATGTCCATGTCGAATTTGCAGCTTGTCCTTGAGACGTTAAAAGAAAAAAAACTTTTGAAAGAAACTCATAATGTGTCAGATTCATCAGTTGCTCTGCACGATGTATTTAATAAAGGGCAAGAATGTAAGGATGGCAGCCTTTTCTGTTGCATTAGAGGAGAAAAACATGATGGACACCAATATGCTGCAGATGCAGTACAAAGAGGTGCAGTTGCTTTACTTTGTGAATATCCCTTACCTTTATCAGTTCCTCAGATTATCGTGGAAGATGCTCGCTGGGCAATGGGATATGCAGCGGCAGCTGTCTATGGATTCCCCTCCAGGGAAATTTCTCTTTATGGCATAACAGGAACCAATGGCAAAAGTACATCCTCATATATGGTCCGTAGTATTTTAGAAACGGCGGGAGAAAAGTGCGGGCTTATCGGAACAATTCTATATTCAGATGGTAAAAGAGATCTTGAAGCAGACAGAACAACGCCAGAAAGTTGTGAAATACAACGTCTTCTTTCACGTATGGTAAAAAATGGATGTACAAGTGTTGTTATGGAGGCTTCTTCTCATGGGGCTATTCAGGGACGTTTGAACGGGTGTCTTTTTAAGAGCTTGCTTTTTACCAATTTAACCCCAGAACATCTTGATTATCATAAAGATATGGAGCATTATTTCGCTGCTAAGAAAAAAATTTTTGATGAATATGTCATAGACGATTGGTGTGGAGCTATAAATATAGACGATAAATACGGAGAGGCTTTGTTCTCAGCATTCCAAGAACGGTGTCTTTCTTTTGGTCTTAATGAAAATAAATGTCATGATATTACTCTCAACTCTTTTGAAATGTCTCTTTCTGGAATACATATGAATGTAGCTCTTCCTAACGATGAACATATAGTTTTGGGCTTGCCCCTTACAGGACGTTTCAACATATATAATGCTTTAGGTGCTATTACTATGTGCTATAAAATGGGATTTCCTCCTGATGTTATACAAAAGGGATTGGAAACAATGCCCCAAGTTCCAGGGCGATTGGAAAAGTACTTTTTTAGCAATAAAGTTTGTGGAGTTGTCGATTATGCCCATACGCCAGATGCTTTGGAAAACGTACTCTCTACATTAAGAGAGGTATGTCAGGGAAAGATCATTTCTGTCTTTGGACATGGAGGAGAAAGATACAGTGCCAATAGGCCCCTCTTAGGACAGGTTGCAGCACGTTTTGCAGATGTTATTATTGTAACGATGGATAATCCTCGAAGTGAAGACCCGTCACAAATAGCTGAAGAAATAGAAGCGGGAATTACGAATGTACCCACAAATCCTCCTCATTATCGAATTCTTGACCGTAATGAGGCTGTGCGTACAGCTCTTTCCATGGCTAAAGCGGGAGATGTTGTCGTAATTACTGGGAAAGGACCTGAACGTTTTATACTTATGCATGATCAAAAAATAGAATATAGCGATTCAAAAGCTATTCAGCAATGGGCTTTAGATGTGGGATTGAGGTGGAATTAGATTGAAATGGTTGCTATGGAAAGTTTCTGATTTGGCAGAGTCTATAGGCGTTTCATGGTGGGGGGACGACTTAAATTTGCCTGATCTTTTTTGTGTTGATAGCAGAGAGGTTTGTCCTGGTTCTGCCTTTGTAGCTATTCGAGGAAATAATCAAGATGGTCATGATTACATACAAGATGCCTTTAAACGAGGGGCAGTTCTTGTTATAGCAGAAAAAGATCGTTTCTCAAAAAATAATCTAAAAGAAGGGCAAGCCCTTATTGAGGTGGAAAATACAACAACAGATTTGGCTCGAATGGCACAGACGTATCTTTCAGCCTGTTCGCCTGATGAAGTTGTAGCGATAACTGGAAGTGTCGGCAAAACGACAACAAGGGAGCTTCTTAAAAAATGTTTTGAGGGGGCTCCTTTAGTTTATGGAGCTGAAAAGAGTTTTAATACTCTTATAGGATGTTCTCTCACAATTTTAGGCATGCCTGCGGGCACGTCTGTCCTTATCCTCGAAATGGGGACAAACAAACCTGGCGAAATAGAAGAAATGGTACGTTATTTTCCTCCTACAAGGGCTATTATTACTGAGGCTACATCCGCACATCTTGAAGGACTCGGTTCAATAGATGGGGTTATATCTGCGAAAATGGAGATTGCGAAAACGCCAGCTTTGAAAACTCTTATTTACAATGCTGATAACGATAAGCTCGCACATGCTGTTTCTCTTTCTTCAGGGAAGTATCGAAAAATTGGAGTAGGACTTCAAAGGGGTGAAGTTAGAGTTTTAGAAACAACTTTTGACCTCGTTGAGAATTTGCCTCGCTTAAAAACAACGATATCCACTATAGATGGTCATGTAAGTGATATATATAGCGGCTTATGGGGATCGCATAATTCCTTACTCATTGCTTTTGCTTTCGCTGTCTATCTTGAAATGGGATACCCTCGGGAAGAGGCTATAAAAAATTTGGAGACGATGAGTTCTCTTCCTGGACGAGGATGCGTATTTGCAACTCATAGGGGTGCTCTTATTATTGATGATGCTTATAATGCGAATCCATTATCAATGAAGGCTTCTCTTTCTACTTTTGCTTCTCTCGCAGTTGTGGGACGAAAGATAGCTGTGCTTGGAAGCATGAAAGAACTAGGGCTTGACGAAGATCAATTGCACGAAGAAGTGCTGCGAGAGACGTCTTTTCTTGATGCTCTCTTTCTTATCGGAGAGGAATGGCGTTGGGGATGGGAAAAATTACCAGAAATTTTGAGGAATAAGATCGTACTTCTATCTGCTATTCAGCCCTTTGCCAAGGAACTGGCTCAAATGATTGGGAAAGGTGACGCTGTTTTGCTCAAAGGGTCTCATATCCACAACCTTGAAAAAGTTGTATTGATTCTTATGGAGGAAACAGAGTCGTGATGTCGCTATTTCTCTTTGTCATTATTTTGATAAGTAGTGTTATTTTGGAAAAGGATTGGATTCAACGGTCTAGACGTTGGCATATGACACAGGTTCAAAAAGAGTATGGACCTCAACTTCATGTCGAAACGAAAGGAAAAACACCTTCAATGGGTGGCGTTATGTTTCCTGTTGCTTCTTTAATAGCTATAGTTCTTATGACTTTTATGGGCTGGGGTACATGGGGAAATCTTTTAAAACTCTGGGTATTGCCTTGGGGTGCAGCTTTAATTGGTTTTGCTGATGACTGGCTTAAATTTAAAAGTCGATCAAGTGAAGGCCTTTCGAGCCTTTCTAAACTTGCAGCACAAATATTACTTGTTATCCCATGGTCTGCGTTGATTGTTTTAAAGCATGGTATCTTTCTTTGGCCTGGAATGGGGCTCTCTTGGTGGCTTGCTGTTCCATTATTAGCTTTTATAACTATAGGAATGCTTAATGCCGTAAATGTAACAGATGGTCTTGATGGCTTGGCTATCGGAGCAACTATTATCTCCATTATCGCCTTTTTGGTATGGATTTCAGGCGATAATTTGGTGCGTGGGTGTGCTTTAGCAACTCTTGCCATGTGTGTTGCTTTTCTTTGGTATAATGCCAACCCGGCATCTGTTTTTATGGGGGATGTAGGATCACATTTTCTTGCGGGTATTCTTGTAAGTCTTTGTGTATTTAGTAATTTTCTTATAGCCATTGTCCCCTTGGGATTTTTATTTGGTATAGAAATTCTTTCTGTATCCATACAACTTATTGCTATCCATAAGTTTAAGAGAAAAGTTTTCAGAATGAGCCCTTTACATCATCATTTCGAACTTTTGGGATGGAGCGAGAATCAGATTGTTACGCGCTTTTGGCTAATACATAGTATAGGTGCAGTTATATTGATTAGTTTAATCTCTTTGTTATAGATAGAAATTTTCATTGATTAGGTGAAAGAAGGCACAACGATGACAGAGAATATTCAGCCTGTTGAGGGAAAAAATATAACAATTCTTGGTGCTGGAGTGAGCGGAAAGGGACTAGCTCAATTGGCTAAAACTCTTGGCGCGAATGTTTTTGTTACAGAAAAAAAGGATTCACTTCCATTTGGAAGCGAAGAAGAGTTTAAAAGACAGGGAATTCAATGGGAAGTCGGTAAAAATAGTCCCCGAGCCTTGGAAGCAGATTGTATTGTTGTAAGTTCTGGTGTTTCACCAGAAGTTCCGATATTGAAGGAGGCTCGGCAACGTAATATTCCTATCATCGGCGAAATAGATTTTGTGGCGCCACATATTAGAGGGAAAATAATAGGTGTTACGGGAAGTAATGGCAAAAGCACGGTAACAATGCTTTCGGGACATCTCTTGAATAAATATGGTTATAAAACGGCTGTGGCTGGAAATATTGGGAACCCTCTTTCTTTGTATACGAATCAAGATTGGGACTTTGTTGTTGTTGAATTGAGCAGTTTCCAGCTGTATTGGGCTCACCTTTTAAAAAGCCACGTTGCTATTGTTACTAATCTTGCGCCGGATCATATTGATTGGCATGGTTCCTACGAGAAATATATTGAGGCGAAATCAAATCTACTTCATTTACAGAATGCAGGGTGTTGGGCTGTTGTACAGAATAGAGATATTAAGGCTCTTAATGTTCAAAATAGATTGAGTGTTGCTTCTTTATATTGGTATAAAGAAACACCTGTCTTCGAAACAAACGCTTTTATCAGAATGGAAGAAAAGGGTGCCTGGCTTTCTTATGAAAAAGAACAATTACTTTTCGAATATAAAGATGTGCCTCTTATAGGACGACACAATTTAGAAAATGTTGCAATGACAGTTTCTGCTCTTTCTCTTGGCGGGGTAGTTTGTGAGAAAATTCCTGACCAGCTTGTTGATTTTGTCCCTTTGCCTCATAGATGCACTTTTGTTGCAGAGATAAATAGCGTTAGATATATTGATGATTCGAAAGGGACAAATGTTGCAGCAAGCTCAACTGCGCTAGCCTCAATACATGGATCTAAAGTTGTTATTCTTGGAGGACAAGGTAAAGGAGAGGATTATGCACCTCTCGCAGAAGTAGTTAAAAAAGAAGCACGAGTTGCCATAGTGCTTGGAGCAGAAAAAAGAGCGATTGTTTCTGCTTTGGAGAACATTGGTTTTACACAGTGTGTTGAGGTGGAATCAATGGAAGATGCAGTTAAAAGGGCAATGGAGCTAGCTCGTCCCGGAGAGACTGTACTTCTTTCTCCGGCTTGCACAAGTTGGGATATGTACCCGAGTTATAAGAAACGGGGTGAACATTTCCAGCACCTTGTCAAAGCGTATGGAGGATTGTTGTGATCGAAAAAATACCACGCGTAGATCCTCTTTTATGGATCATTCCCCTTGTCCTTAATTGTTTAGGGCTGGTGATGATCGTTTCTCTCACTTCTCAGGAGTCTATGGAAGTGTGGGGATCTCCATTTATTATTGGTTTTAAGCAAGTCCAATGGAGCTTTCTTGGGCTATGTGCCATGTTTACCATGTATTTATTACCGATAAGTGTTTGGAAAAGGATGAGCGCCCCTCTTTGGATTTTAGCTTTTTTTCTTTGCTTTTTAACGCTCATTCCAGGACTAGGGATTGAGGCAGGTGGGGCGAAGCGATGGGTAAGTGTGGGACCTGTTCAGTTTCAGCCCATAGAACTGTTGTCGTTCGCTACAGTTATTCATTTGTCCAAATGTCTATCACGCTCGGAAGAGACGGCTTCTCGGAAATTTTGGTTTATAACTATGGCTATGATTGCTTTTTCTGCGCTTCCGTTGGTTATGCAGCCTGATATAGGCGGCATGCTTCTATTATCAATTATTTGCATGGGAGTGCATGTAGAAAGTCAGGGATGGGGATATCCTCTTATTGTCGGAACAGGGGGGCTGGCACTTCTTTTCCCCGTCATTATAAAAGAAAGTTATCGTTTCCGTAGATATGTTGCATTTTTAGATCCATGGAAAGAACCTTTAGATAGTGGATTTCAGGTTATACAGGGGCTTGTAGCTTTCGCTAATGGAGGGCTTATTGGTGTAGGTGTTGGGAAAGGACTACAAAAAATGAACTATCTTCCTGCTGCTCATACGGACTATATTTTTGCGGCAATAGGGGAAGAATTTGGCTTTATAGGAACGTTTCTAGTTGTTTTTCTTTTTGCGTTCTGGACGTGGAGATGTTATAGAGTCTATAGAAATACTTCTGACTTTTTTATGAGAACGCTTCTATGGGGGCTTGTAATTTCTGTTTTGTTGCCCTTTTTTATTAATGTCGGCGGTGTAACGAAGTTGATGCCATTAACCGGTATGCCGTTGCCATTTGTGAGCTATGGGGGAAGTTCCTTGCTCATGATGTGGGTGCGAGCAGGCCTTATTGTTCGCATAACGAAAGAGATAGTAGGTGTACAGTCATGAAAAAAGCAGTTTTTGTGGCAGGAGGAACAGGAGGACATATTTTCCCAGCTGTTTCATTAGGTAATTGGATGAAAGAAAATATCGATAACCCTGTCGATATTACGTATATATGTGGATCAAGACTTTTGGAAAGAGAAATATATAAAGGTTGCGGGATAACTCCTGAAATTTTGCCGGTTGAAGGTTCTCCTCTTGGAATATTAAAGATGAGAAAAATCATTCATCGCACGTTGAGCCTTTTTTCGGCCTTTTTTAAGATGTTGCGTTTTTTGAGAAAAGATCGGCCGGATGTGTGTGTTCTTTTTGGAGGATATGTTTCTTTTCCTCCGATGTTAGCATGTTTGCTTTGCAAAGTTCCTGTAATAATTCATGAACAAAATTCTATAGCTGGTAAAGTGACACGAATAGCGAAAAAGCTTGGAATTCCAATCCTTGCGGGATGGACAGAGTGCTATCCTCTGGGAAAAAGTAAATTTAATCACGTAGGAATTCCAATTCGAAGATTTAAAATAGTTGACCGTGAGGAAGCTTGGAGTAAACTAGATACAGGGGTAGCTTTTCCGAAAGGCCCTATCGTTGGTGTATTAAGTGGATCTCTTACAAGTACCCCTCTCTTTCAAACAATATGTGAATTAGCAAAAGAGTCTGATCTTAACGATGTAACTTTTCTTGTCGTAGGCGGTAAGGGACGTTGCTTTGGAACAGATACCATTGTGGCAGTTGAAAGACAGTGGGATATGTCTATAATCTATTCGGTTGTAGATACTGTCATAGCGAGAGCAGGGGCATCTACCCTTGCGGAATTAATGGTTCTCGGTGTTCCTTCTCTTATCGTTCCGTGGCGTGGCGCTTCTGATGGCCACCAAGAGAGGAATGCAGCCTTATTTGAACAAATGACTGGAAATATTGTGTGGGATGAACATGCGTCCAAGCATGAACTTAAACAACATCTCATAGACTGTATAACAAAAGCTCACGATTGCATGAGGCTTAACGGGAGACGACCAGATAGTTATGAGAGTAACAGCAGTAAAAGGATCTGGGACGTTTTAATCTCGTTGACGCGAAGGGAGAGTCTGTAATTGGACTTAATGATAACAAATCTGAAAGGTATTAATCGAATTCATCTCATGGGGATAGGCGGAGCTGGTATGAGCGGACTCGCCCTCTTGCTGAAAGATCTTGGGTACGATGTAAGCGGGTGTGATATGAATTGGACATCCTATGTTGATAAAGTTATTCGAGATAATATCGGTTTTATGCTCCGTCATGGGAAAGAACATTTAGACGAGTTTTCTCCCGATCTTGTTATCTATAGCAGCGCAATTCCAGAAGATAATGAGGAGCTTGTTGAGGCACGAAATAGAGGAATTCGTACAGCTAAGAGAGGCGAAGTTCTGAGTTGGATTTTTGATGCTCAGTATGGAATAGGAATAGCGGGGACCCACGGAAAAACAACTACTTCTTCCATGATTGCTCTTATATTAGAACAGTCAGGGTTAAGCCCGACGTTGGCTATTGGAGGAGAGCTTTGTGACATTGGGGTAAATGCGAAACTGGGAGAAGGCCCTTATATGGTAGCAGAGCTTGATGAAAGTGATGGATCTTTTGAAGGTTTCCACCCTAATATAGCGGTTTTAACAAATGCCGATTGGGATCATGTCAATCACTATCCTACCTTTGAGAGTGTAATAGAGGCCTTTGGCAGATTTTTAGTCAATCCTAAAGATGATGGTGTTGTTGTCCTCTGTGGAGAGGATGTTGGGTTATCGCGAATTTTGGACCAAAACCATCTTAAAAATGACGTAATAACATATGGATGGGGTAACGCCTGGGATTGGGGTGCATATAACGTAGAACATGTTCCAGGTGGTGGCGTTTCTTTTTCTGTTACCAAGAATGGTAAATTTGTCGATGAGGTAGAGTTATCTGTATCGGGAGATCACAATATTATGAATGCCTTGGCTGCTTGTGTTGTTGCAGATCGTCTTGAAGTTCCATTCCCGATGATAAAAAAGACATTAAAAACGTTTAGAGGTGCTAAACGTCGTTTGCAATATATAGGTTCTGCTAATGGACTTGATGTTTACGATGATTATGGGCATCATCCTCGTGAAGTGGCTGCAACTCTCAATGCCTTGTCGCAGATGTTCCCAGATAGACGACTTAATATTGTTTTTCAACCCCATCGCTTTACTCGAACAGCTGCAATGTATAAGCAATTTGCAGATGTCCTTTCTCAAACAGACAGACTCTTTTTACTTCCTGTCTATCCTGCAGATGAGGAACCTCTTGAAGGCGTAGATTCTAATCTTATTTATACGGAATTACAACTTAGAGAATATAAAAACTGTGTTCTCTGTTCGGATATGTATGATGCTGTGGCCTTATTGAAAGAATCAACACATGAAGGAGATGTTGTCGTAACTGTTGGAGCTGGAGATGTTCCAGCAGTAGGAGAAATGTTGCTAGAGGAACTTGAGAAGCGAGTGGTTTAAAAATGAATCAAAGGGGCGTTACGTTTTTAGAAAAGGAAGTAGCAGGACAGGTCAAAAGTAGCTTTCCCCTTTCATCCTTAACGACATTGGGAGTGGGGGGAATAGCGGAAGTTTGCGTCTGGCCTTCTTGTGTACGCGATCTTATAACGCTTTCATCCTTAAAAGAAGAGAGCCCTGTTCGTATTATAGGAGGGGGCAGCAATCTTATTATCCATGATGGAATAATAGGAGGAGTAGTTGTTTGTACAAAGTATCTTTCGTCTTTCTCAGTGATAAGAGAAACAGATAAAGCGTTAATAACAGTAGAAGCAGGGGTTCCTCTTGCGCAACTTGTTAACTTTGGATTGAAATATGGCTTTGCGGGTTTAGAGTTTGCCGTGGGTATACCAGGTACATTAGGAGGGGCTTTGATTGGCAATGCCGGTGCACAGGGAGAGGCAATCTCAGATCTTTTGCAGTGGGTTGAGGTTGTTGATGAGCACCATCAGATCAGACGCTTAGATAAAAATGATATTTCTTGGGGATATCGTTATTCTCAGTTTAAGGAGCTCCATCACACTATAGCTTCTTGTTGCCTTATTATGGAAGCTGTTCCCCTGACTATTATCAGGGCTAGAACAGACGAATTTTTAAAAATGCGAAGTGCCCAACCGCATGGCTATAAAAGTGCAGGGTGTATTTTTAAGAACCCAGAAGGAACAAGTGCCGGAAAACTTTTGGATCAATGTGGGTGCAAAGGGCTAAAGGTTGGTGGAGCAGTGGTCTCTGAGGCCCATGCTAACTTCATACTTAATACAGGGGACGCTACGGCAACAGACGTATTGGCCTTGATTGAAAAGTGCCGTAAAATAGTTTTTGAGGAAACGGGTTATCTTTTAGAGCTCGAAGTTCAGCTTTTTTCGAGCTTGGAGTAGTGGGCAAGGGTGTTACGAGTGAAGCGGCTGCTTTTACTCCTATCTCTTTTAATGGGAATAGTTTATTGCATAGAAACTAATTTCTTGCTGCTCTCAGCGAAACATATCAAGTTGGAGCTTCCTGATCCTTATTCAGAACAGGTTTTTTGGAGCCATTTTAATTCTGATAATTTGCGTTTTTTCCCTGTTGTCTTTTTTTCGAGGGATGAGGTTATAGAAAAGATAGAACGAGAGATTCCTGTATATTTTAATATTAATATATATTCATTGAAAGAGATATACGTTTCAGCACGTCCACTTAATGTTTGGATTGTGCTTGTTCAGAAGGGAACCCATTGGTATTTATCAGAAGATGGTCGTATATGGGATGGTAAAAGTGTAGCGAGCAACTTCATTTATGGCGATCTTGTCCAAGCAGGTGTTCCTGTATGGCATTTAAATGAAAACTTTCCAATTCCTATTGATGGCATAGAAGAAAAGGGACGCTCTGTTTTTCGAAGTGCTCTTCCTCTCGATTCTTTGAAACAGTGGGTTGATGAAATAGAAAAAAATAGCTGGGGCGCGCCTATTAATAAAGTTAAGTTTGGTAGAAAAGCGGGTAGCTACAGCTTTGTAATTGAAGTAAAATGGAAGAAACGTTTAGTAAGCATTCTTCTTGATGAAGATACACAGCGGTGGCCTATCATTTCCAGAGCGTTGCCTAAAGTAATGAAAGATTTACCAGAAGGAAATGAGATGGTAGAGATAGATACAACCTATGGAGATAAGATAGTAGTTCGAACATTATAAAAGCTGATTGATTGTACGAAGGGAGCGGGAATAAAATGTACACAGAGCCAGAAATAATAGTGGGGCTGGATCTAGGTACGAGTAAGATAGCTGTTGTTGTCGCGGAAAGGGATTCCCGTTTCCAGGATGCCCAAATTATAGGTGTTGGTTATGCTCCTTCTTTGGGTATTCGCAAGGGACTTATTGTAAATCTGGAACAAGCGGTGCAGGCTGTTCGTATGGCCGTTCAAGATGCTGAAAAAATGGTGGGTTTCGAAATAGATGAAGCTACTGTAGCTTTCAGTGGTATAGACGCAACAAGTGTTACATCGCGAGGAATGGTTTCTTTAGGTCGTGTTCCCCGACAAGTTGGCGTCCAAGACATAGAACGGGTTATTGAAGCTGCACAAAGTGAGCTCGCAGTTCCTTCCAATAGAGTGACACTCCATACGATTCCAGTAAAATATTCCCTTGACGGAAACAGCGGCATTGATGATCCTCTTGGTATGACGGGAATACGCTTAGAGATAGAGTTACAGTCTGTAATCGTTCCCACATCAGTATTACAGAATATAATTAATTGTGTTGAAAGTGCGGGAATTACTGTCAATGGTCTCGTTATTAAATCATTAGCAAGCGCTCTTGGTTCGCTTACTGATGAAGAGACACGAACTGGGGCTGTTTCTCTTTGTATCGGTGGAGGAACGACGGGAGTTGCGCTCTTTGCCGATGGGCGTCCTGTCCGGTTGGCGGTTATACCTATAGGTGGAGATCATATTACGAATGATTTAGCCTATGTTTTAAAGATACCTATTAGTAAAGCAGAAATGATAAAACAGCAGATTTCTCTTCTTTCTGACGAAAATGAAGACGCTATAGAAGTGGAAACGCGAGGAAGGACAAAAGTTCTCAATGTTCCCGATGCAATAGATGTTATTTCGTGTCGTTTAGAGGAACTTTTTACAGAACACGTTTCAAAAAGTTTGGCAGATCAGAGTGTTCATATGTTCCCGGCAGGTATTGTCCTTTCTGGCGGTGTTGCTAAAACAGGAGGAATTGAGATTTTTACGACAGAGGTGCTCAATCTTCCAGTTCGTATCGCTGAACCTCTTGATAGTTTTCAGATGCCTCCTGGACGTAATGATTGCGAGTACACAACTTCATCAGGAATCATTAGGTATATTATAAATAAAGAGCGTAATCCTTATAGGTATATCGAAGCGCCAATTGAGGTTCTTCGATCGGGAGGTGTATCCGCTTACGTGGCGGCTCAAAGAGGAGGACACCAGAGAAACACAAAAAGCGCGAACGGAGAAGGCTTTCGCCATTTCCTCGAGATGGTGAAGAAATCGATGAAAGAACTTTTCTGACTTATAGCGGGGTGGATACGGAATGGAGCATGTATTTCAGATAGACAATGCGACACGGCCTAATAGAGAAAACATTAAAGTTATCGGAGTTGGCGGTGGCGGTGGAAATGCATTAAATCATATTATACGAAGTGGAATAGATGGGGTCGAATTTATCGCTGCAAATACGGATATGGCTGCATTGGGCCTTTCTGAGACTAAAACTAGAGTTATTTTAGGTAGAGAACTTACTCGTGGATTAGGTGCAGGTGCAGATCCAGATGTAGGTTCAGGTGCTGCGAAAGAATCTATTGAAGAAATTCGTCAACTTGTAACAGGTGCCGATATGGTCTTCCTTACAGCTGGAATGGGTGGTGGAACAGGTACGGGAGCTACCCCTGTTATAGCGGAAGTAGCTAAAGAAACAGGAGCTCTTGTTGTTGCTGTTGTGACCAATCCATTTTCCTTTGAAGGACGAAAACGAAAAAGTCATGCAGAACAGGGTGTAAGTTTCTTAAAAGAAAAAGTAGATGCATTGCTGGTTGTTGAAAACGATAGACTTCTTGAAATAGCTGACAAAAAGACAGGGTTGACCGAGGCCTTTAAACTGGCTGATGAAGTTTTGCGTCAGGCAGTACAAGGTGTAACAGACCTTATCTTAAAACCCAGTCTTATAAACGTGGACTTCGCAGACGTAAGGACAGTTATGAAAAATGCGGGCTCTGCTATTATGGGGATAGGAGAAGGACACGGAGATAGTAGAGCAGAAATGGCAGCAAAAGCAGCTATTAATAGCCCTCTTATGTCGACTCCTATGGATGGAGCCAAAGGTATTCTCTTTAATATAACTGGCGGAAGCGATATTGGAATTCATGAAATTCAGCAAGCTGCAGAAGTTATAAAAGGAAAAGCTGACGAAGATGCCACCGTAATTTGGGGGCATACAATTGATGATACGATGGAAGATCGTCTGAGAATAACGGTTATCGCTACAGGTTTTTCTTCGGGAAAAGGA
Organism: Aminobacterium sp.; assembly: GCF_034926885.1. Taxonomy (NCBI): domain Bacteria; kingdom Thermotogati; phylum Synergistota; class Synergistia; order Synergistales; family Aminobacteriaceae; genus Aminobacterium; species Aminobacterium sp. The sequence continues at coordinate 57,888 of NZ_JAYFQR010000001.1, read as the reverse complement.
CAAAAAAGCGTACCTAAATCTGTCAAAAGCGTGACCGCTAACAAAACAGTTTCTCGGTCAACAAATGTTGTTTTAGAAGAAGCAGAGGTAGTTTCTGCTCCCGAGGAAGATCTTTTTACAATGAGCGGTGTCCCTAAGAATACATACGATATCCCTTCTATCATTAGGAGGTCTCAACGGTCATCAAAATAGCCCTCGTCAAAAGGGATATGTGAGTTCATTAGAATTGCGGAACTATACAAAACGGGCGGGGGTCTCTTTCTGATGGCTCTTGCTCGTTTTCTTATTGAGATTTAAATATTAGGAGGTTTTTTCATGTCAGCACGAGAGAATCGCAGACAGAGAGATAAAAAGCCTATGTTGCCCTTTGGAGATTTAATGCTTCCTATAATTGGTCTCATAGCAGTGGGGCTTTTAATTGTAGGGGTAAAATTTTTCTTTTTATCTGAACCGGCACGGGAACCGCATAAGCCAGTTGTTGTTCAAGAAAGTCCGGCGCCTTCGCAGGAGAGCGTACCAGTTGCAGCTGCGCCTGTTGCTTCTTCTCCAGCACCTGCTGTGCCAGAGCAGGTAGCAGCTCCCGTTACGGCTCAGCCTAATTCTGAAGGAACGGCAAAGACAACTACAGCAGCTACAAGTATAGTGGCTACTACAACGGAGCAGACAGAAAAGGTTGCACCACCAACAGGTAATAGCAACTGGGGCGTTCAGATTGGTTCTTTCAAAAGTTCAGATGCGGCAAATCGATTGAAAACAAAAGTATCTAAAGAAGGGTATAATGCTTTTGTATCCAAAGCTGTTGTAAAGAATAGTACGTATTATAGAGTTACGGTATCGGCAGGTAATCAGCGGAATGAAGCCGATAAGTGTGCAGCTCAATTAAAACAAGCAGGGTACCCTATCTTGGTCGTGCGTTTGCAATAATTTAATGAAGTAATTAAAGGAGTGACGATATGTCAGGTTTTGTAACAGATCTATCGAATCGCTTCGAGAGTATTAGTAGAGTTTCAGAGGTCCTACGTTTTCCGTGGGACCTTTCTTTTAGCTACAAAGACGTTCAAACCTCTTTGGGAAATATCGTAGCCAAAGATATTTTTTCCACTGTTATCTCTCCTCCGTATACGCGAAGTTTAAGAGATGGTTACGCTGTACAAAGCGAAGATATTTCAGGCGCTTCTTCTTCCTCTCCCGTTTATTTAAAGCTTGTGGGAGAAATTCCTATGGGGCAACTTCCGTTTCGGCCCCTTCATGCTGGTGAGGCAATGATTATTCACACAGGTGGAATTCTTCCTGAGGGAGCTGATAGCGTTGTTATGCTTGAATATACGGCAGAGAGCGGACCATGGGTAGAAGTACGCAAGGCAGCACAGCAAGGAGAACATGTGATTTTTAAGGGAGAAGAACTACGGACGGGGGAAAAGGTTTTGTCTCGTGGAGACCTCGTATCCTTTAAAAATTTGGGTATATTGGCGACTATGGGGCAAATATCAGTACCTTGTCTTGAACTTAGAATAGGCATTTTAAGTACAGGTGACGAAATTGTAGATATTTCTTCACCCAATCTCCCTCCAGGATGCATTAGAGATGTTAACAGTTGGTCATTATGGGGGTTACTCTCCGTTCAGGGTTTTCATGTTTCGCGATTAGGAATAATAAAAGATAAAAAAGGCGACCTTGAAAAGGCTATCCATGAAGCCCTAAATTCATTTGAAGTCCTTCTTGTTAGCGGAGGTTCTTCTGTAAGTGTCAGAGATTATTGTTCGGAAATATTAGAAACACTCCCTGACCCAGGACTAATTGTGCGTGGCGTGCGGATGAGCCCTGGCAAACCAGTCTTGATAGCTGGGTCGCTTCAAGAGAGGAAACTGGTTATGGGGCTTCCTGGCCATCCCCTTTCTTGTATGGTTGCAGCAAAGGTCTTACTTCTTCCCCTTCTGAATCGACTTATAGGTACTCAGATACAGCAAAGCTCATTTCTTTTAGAAACGACAACCGATATTATAGGTTCTACCGGCATCGAAAAGTTTTATCCGGCTATTCTTACTAATTCTTCAGTAGCTCCTTTATCTGCAAAATCTGGCTATGTTGGAATCTTAAAGGAATCCAGCGGACTTATACGATTAGATGAAAGTGTAGAAACAGTACGGCGAGGAGAGAAGGTGGAATTTATACCATGGTAAAGGATTGGAAAGAGCACATCCCCATGGAAGAAGCATGGTCGATTCTAAAAGAAACTTTTTCTCGAATAAAGAGAAAGAGAGACTTATCTGTCGATGTTTGTACGAATTACATATTAGCCGAAGATATTTGTTCAAGAAGAAACGTTCCTCATTTCAGTGCTTCTGCTGTGGATGGTTATGCCCTGGCCACGAAAAAAACCGCTACCGCGAGTATAGCTACGCCCGTTCATCTCGCACAGAGTGAGTACGAATGGGTTAATACGGGTGCGGAAGTTCCTCTTCAATATGATGGAGTTCTCATGATTGAAGATTCGTCATTAGAAGATAAAAATCTAGTAGTCTACAAAACGCTCTCAACTGGAGATAACATACGTCCCGTTGGAGAAGATGTGGCTTCTGGACAGATTATTGCTCGAGAGGGAGATTATATCTCTCCGCCGTTAGCAGCGCTTTTTCTTGCTGCCGGGTATTCGTCTGTTCCCGTATGGGATGTGCCTAAAACTCTTTTTATTCCTACTGGAGATGAGATTGTCTCTGGTGTAGATTGGCTCAGAAAGGGTGCTGTCTCAGGTAAAGTTGTCGAAAGCAATTCAACAATGCTGAAAGGGTATTTTTATCGTTGGGGGTTTCCTCTTGATATTGTGGAACCTCTACCTGACGATCCGAAAATTATTCGTGACACTGTTCTTCAAAACGTTGAAAAGTACGATCTCATTCTTATTGGTGCAGGATCGGCAAAAGGAAAGAAAGATTACACGTCTCAAATTTTATCTGAAGAAGGAAAGATGCTTTTCCATTGGTTACTAATGAAACCTGGCAGACCGGCAATGGCTGCAAATGTGAAGGGGACACCTATTATTGATTTGCCAGGATTTCCCATGTCAACTGCAGTGGTTGCTTGGTCTCTTGTTTATCCTCTTCTTAAGCTCTTATCAGAGGGCGATTTTGATGAAAACATAGTGCTTAAAGAAGCCCTAAACGCAAAAGAAGAGATAATGGAACTCCTTGCGCCATGCTCATCTGTTCCAGGTCGTAACGAATGGCTTCGGGTCAAGGCTGTATCCTTGCATGGAAAGAAAAAATTTTTTCCTCTTTCTTCTGGATCGAGTACAATGTGGGCTATGTCTGAAGCTGATGGTTTTGTTTTATTATCTCGGTCTGTGGCAGAGTGTCCAATTGGAACTGAACTAGTAGTTTGGTTAACTCGCAAAATAGATTGGAATCGTCGTCTTCTCTTTCAAGGATCTAACGACCCAGCTTTCGAACGCTTGGGTTCATATATTCGAAGACGAGGGGGAGAACTTGTATATCGTTCTGTTGGTAGTCTCGGAGGGCTCTCCGCTTTATCGAGAGGGGAATGTCATATTGCTGCATGTCACCTTCTTGATCCTGAAAATGGAACATATAATGATTCATATATAGAAAAACTCTCTCAGGGGAAAACGTGGATACGACGTTTGCTCTTTTTCCGACAACAGGGGTTACTTGTGAAGAAGGGGAATCCACTTGAAATTTTTGATATCAAAGATATTGCAGAAAAACAGGCACGTTTTATTAATCGTCAGCCAGGTGCAGGAACTCGCGTCCTTCTCGATGCCCTCTTGAGGGAGAATGGAATGAAAACGAAGGAAATTAATGGATATACTATTCAAGCAACGACTCATTTTGATGCTGCAAATCGTATTGCAGCTGGAGTTGCTGATGTGGCTTTAGGGATAAAAGCTGCTGCTGATGCTTTGAACCTTGATTTTATCCCCATAACAGAAGAACCGTATGAATTAGTCTATCCTGCGGAATATGAAAATCACCCTTGTCTCTTGGCTCTCCTCGATGCTCTAAATGATTCCCAATGGAAACTGCAGGTAGAAGAGCTGGGAGGCTATCGATGGAACTCTTAAAAGATCCCTTTGGAAGGATCTTACATTATATTCGAATTTCTGTGACGGATCGTTGCAATTTCAGGTGTCAATATTGCATGCCTAAAGATGGAGTATCATGGATAGACCATGGGCGTATTCTTCGATACGAAGACTTACTCTTCTTATGCCATGTTTTGAAAGATATGGGAGCTCAAAAAATCAGATTTACTGGGGGGGAGCCTCTAGTTAGAAAAGATTTTACCCTTTTCCTTAAAAAAGTAAGAGAGATGTTCCCATCAATGACACTCTCTTTGACAACCAATGGATCATTATTAGCTCCTTTAGCAGAAGATTTACTTTCTTTAAATCTGGAGAGTATCAATATTAGTCTTGATACGTTAAATCCCGAACGATTCAAGATGATAACATGTACTGGAAGTCTTAGCGAGGTAATACAAGGAATACAATCTGTAGCTGGACGTTCTAAAACTAAAGTTAAACTCAATACTGTTTTAATGCGAGGGATAAATGATCATGAGATTACAGAGCTTCTGGCTTTTGCATTAAAAGAAAACCTTTTACTTCGCCTTATAGAGTTTATGCCTCTTGATGGTGGGGTATGGAGCAAGGAACGTTTTATATCAGCAGATGATATTATACAATCTCTTCCGGAATCTGAACTTTGGAGAGAGGAAGCGTCAGAAGAAGCTATTAACGCAGGGCCTGCCCGATATTTAATCAATGAAGCTACCGGACAACGTTTAGGTATTATTGCTGCCGTGTCTCATCATTTTTGTGCTTCTTGTAACCGTCTTCGCATTACATCGGAAGGAGAAGTTTTGCCGTGCCTTTTTAGTGGCAAAGGAGTTGAAATACGGGATGCATTGCGTTCCAGAGATGAAGAGAAGACACGACAAGGTATTATTAAAGCCATTCGGCAAAAACCTCGTCGTTGGCTTGATATAGAATCTGGAAAAGAGCATATGTTTAGGATTGGAGGGTAATGGATAATGAAGACTTTTTCTCATCTTGATGAATTTGGTCATCCTCGCATGGTTGACGTGGGAGGTAAAAAAGTCACATTGAGGGAAGCACGTGCAGAGGGAGTCGTTCTTTTACCTTCTACGATACGAGATGCTCTTATTGCTGGAACGACAGAAAAGGGAGACGTACTGAAAATAGCAGAAATTGCTGGTATTATGGCTGTTAAGAAAACGTCAGATCTTATTCCTCTTTGCCATAATATAAGTCTTAACAAGGTGGATGTTCATTGCGAACTGATCGCTGAAGAAAGTCAAGTAAAGATAACATCCGTTGTTGCTGCAAAAGAAGTAACGGGAGTAGAGATGGAAGCATTGACGGGAGTGATGGTGGCAGCTCTAACTGTTTACGATATGTGTAAGGGTATTGATAAAGGTATGATAATACATAATATTCGATTGCTTCGAAAAAGTGGAGGCAAAAGTGGCGATTATCACTCGCCAGAGGGGGAACATGAATGAAACTTCTTGGAATTCTTAACAAAGATGATCATAGAGAGTACGGGATATGCTATGTCAATATGCGTGCTGACGGCTCATCTTCAATAAATGGAAATATATCAGATATTCTCATAACAAAGCCTGGATTGCTTCCTGAGATTCAAGGAGCGGCCTTTGTCCTGAGGGCTTCTCTTGACCAGGATTTGGAAGTGGGTAACATTCTTGCTTTCTCGGAAAGTGACGTTATTTTGCGTGTAGATGCAGAAGAGGCTCCTTCTCTATGGAAGCTTTCTGTTCAGCAGGGAGGCTTTATCTCTGTCTCTTCAGATATCCAAATGTGGAAACCACTTCATGTTGGAATTTTGACAGTAAGCGATAAGGCTAGCCAGGGGTTGCGAGAAGATACTGCCGGTCCGGCTTTGGCAAAGGCTGTCTCTCGTATTGGGGGGATTGTTGAGAAACAATATATACTCCCTGACGAGCAGAGTGAAATTGAAAAATTGTTGTGTAAATGGGTGGACGAAGCAGATTTGCATGTCATTCTTGTCACTGGCGGAACAGGTCTTTCTAGTCGAGATGTTACTCCAGAAGCTCTGGAATCTATTGCTGATAAGATAATTCCAGGGATAGGTGAATTTATGAGAAGTCGCACTGTCTATTACACTCCTCGTTCTATCCTTTCTCGGGGACTGGCTGTTACGAGAAAGAAAAGCTTGATCATAGCTGTACCAGGAAGCCAAACGGGGGCAGAAGAGTGTTTCGAAGCTGTGGCGCCTGTAATACGGCATGGGGTTGAAATTCTTCGGGATTGGGAGAAAGAATGTGGACATAAAAAATAATAGCGTTCAGCGCTGTCTTATTATTACGGGAATGTCTGGGGCTGGAAAATCTACGGCCTTAAATATTCTTGAAGATCAGGGTTTTTTTGCGATTGATAATATTCCTCCGGCATTGCTTCCTCAGCTTATGGGGTTGTTGTCGCAACATCGTGGAGCAGTGCAAGAAGGACTAGTTGCTGTCGTGGATATTCGTGGAGAACGTCTTTTGAACGATCTATTTTCTATTGTGGATGCTTTAAAGAGATCTATCTCCTTAGTTCAGGTGCTTTTTTTGGATTCATCGAATGAGAGCCTTGTTCGCCGTTTCGAAACGACACGTCGTCGTCACCCATTGGGGGATCATATCCCTATATTAGAAGGAATTCAACGTGAACGTATTTTGTTGGCCCCTGTCAGAGAGTATGCTGATGTAGTTCTTGACACATCTGGACTCTCTATCCGAGAGCTTAAAGAACGACTTATTTCTGAATTTATTCGGACTGAAGCATCATCTTCTGTCGTTTTTTCTTCTTTTGGATTTAAATACGGAATTCCCCAAGATAGTGATTTTGTATTGGACGTTCGCTTTTTAGTCAATCCACACTATGTCCCCCATCTGCGTCCGCTCAACGGTAAAGATTTAAATGTACAAAGCTATATTTTATCTTCAGATGAAACACAGCTTTTTTTAACTCGTTGTTACGAGTTTTTTGATTTTCTTATTCCCGTTTATTTGGCTTCGGGAAAATCACCGTTTCATATAGCCGTGGGCTGTACTGGAGGGCAACATCGTTCAGTGGCGACGGTCGAATGGCTCGCAAAGCATTTTAAGGAACAGAATGTACGATGCACAATTCGTCATAGAGATATAAATCGGAGTCAGGTGCGAGAGTAATGGATTGGCGCGTAGCATATTTTTTAGGATTACTTACTGCTTTTTTAACGATTTTTGTTCTTTCTTGGAAGGATAGATGGCCAGGGTTTCTACGCTCATCCCCTGTCAAAACTGATGTTATGGCGAGGGTAGTAGAGTATCGACTTTCTATGGGACCTCATATTGTTGCTTTAGGAGGAGGAACTGGTCTTTCTACTCTTCTTAAAGGATTAAAATCTTTTACTCGTAATATCACAGCAGTAGTTACTGTAACTGATGAAGGCGGGAGTTCTGGGCGCTTACGCCAAGAATGGGGAGTTCTCCCTCCTGGTGATGTTCGAAACTGTATTGTCGCTTTAGCTGAAAACGATAATGCCCTTCGGAATATACTTGATTTCCGCTTTGATCGGGGCGATCTTTCCGGTCATAGCCTTGGAAACCTTATCTTGCTTGCTGTAACTGAAATATCGGGAGATTTTCGTCTTGCTGTCGAGGAAATGAACCATCTTCTTGCTATCAGAGGCAGAGTTTTACCTGTAACCACAGAAGCGGTCTCCCTTGTTGCAGAGATAGAAGATGGTCAACTTCTTCGAGGAGAATTAGAAATATCATCGTGCAGATGTGGTCAAAAGGTTAAACGAATATGGCTTGAACCCTCCGATCCCCAGCCATTACCTGATGTAATTAGAGCTATTGATGAAGGGGATCTTATCGTTTTAGGGCCAGGTAGTCTTTTCACAAGTGTTTTACCGAATCTGTTGCTTCCCAAAATAGCACAGAAAATACAAGAATCGCCTTTGCCCAGAGTGTATGTTGCTAATTTAATGTCTCAGCCTGGAGAAACCGATGGTATGAACGTAGTGGAACATGTGGAATGGATCGAAAAGATACTTGGAATCGCTCCTAATTTTATCGTTGTTAACAATGGTTCCATTCCTGCACCTTTTTTAGAGGCATATTTGAAAGAAGGGGCTATCCCGTTATATTTGGATGATTCTCAAAGAGAGATACTGCTTGAAAAAAACTGCCAGATAATAGAAAGCAATTACGTAAAGGTCTACGAGGGATCGGTTGTACGTCATGATAGTCAGGCGCTCTCCGAGACGCTGATGCGAATATGTAGAGATATGAAAGAAGTGTAATAATGCTATGAAAACCTTGAGTGAAATAATGTGGGATGAATGGGTTTTCTCTCCATTGTCTAGTACTGATATAGATTCTGAGACGGCAGGAATCCTTTGGGGGCTTTTGACGGTGTATCCCGAAACTATGTCGCAGGGCAGGTTTGTTCTTTCTGGACGAAGACTTTGGGTCTTTAGGCGGCTTAGAAGAATTTGGGCGTCATCACGTTGGGGAAAAAGACTTGATTTATCATCGATGCTTAATGTCCCTGCTAATTTTCGTGGAAGCGTAACACTTCGGATTCCTCAGCCTATTATGAAAGAAGTTATCTTTTGGGGAGAAAATGCAAGGAAAAAGAGCGATTGGCAATGGATGAGAGGTGTTTGGGGCAATTGTGGCTCTTTGTATGTTCCTAAGACAGGTTATTACTTAGCTTTTCGTTTCAGGTTTTATAAAATAATGGAATTGGTTTTGTCCATATTGAAAAATAATCAATTCCCTGTAGGAAAACGTATTGTAGATGGTCAGTATGAGCTACTTTTACGCGATCAGGAAAAGATCGTAACACTTTTAAGTCACTATAAGTTGTTTGATACCTCTCTGAAATTGGAAGAAAAGGCTATCGTTCGGGCAATGCGCGATAAAGCAAATAGACTCGTGAATTGTGACGCATCAAATATTCGGAAGACATTGGAAGCTGCGGAATGGCAACTTGAAATAGCAAAGGTTTTCCAGAATGAAAGAATTTTAAATACGTTGCCTGAAACATTGAGAGAGCTTATTGAAGTTCGCATGCAATATCCTAGCGCAACATTGACTGAATTGGGTCAGATGTTATCTAAACCAGTCAGTAAAAGTACTGTTAAATATCGTTGGCAAAAATTGAAGACAATGGCTGAACAATTACCGCTCGGTATATAATACTGTAAAGTGGAATATAACATTTAAATACAATGAATGTATAGAAAGGGTGCTGTAAGATGAAAAAGGTTCGAGTAGCAATTAATGGATTTGGCCGTATAGGGAGACTCGCCTTGCGGGCGATGTATCAATATGACAAGGAGGGTCTTTTTGAAATAGTTGCAACAAATAGCCGTACTACACCCGAGCAACGAGCCTATATGTTCAAATATGATTCTATCCATCGTCGTTTTCCTGGCGAAGTCGAGGTTGATGGAGATAACCTTATTGTTAACGGTGACACAGTTAAGGTTTTAGCAATTAAAGATCCTGCAGATTTTAATTGGGGAGATCTTGGCGTAGATATTGTTATCGAGTCTTCTGGAGTTTACAAAGATCTTGAAGGCGCTCAGAATCATATAAAAGCAGGAGCGAAAAAAGTTGTTATAACAGCTCCTGGCAGTGGCGATGGAATTCCAACATTTGTTATGGGTGTTAATGAAGAACAATATAACCCCGCAAAAGATCATGTCGTTTCTAACGCATCATGCACAACAAACTGCCTTGCTCCAGTGGCCAGAATATTGAACGAAGAGTTTGGTATAGAACGTGGCCTTATGACAACAACTCATTCTTATACAAACGATCAGAAGCTTATGGATTCTTCACATAAAAAATTACATCGAGGACGTGCAGCAGCTCTTTCTATGGTTCCTACATCAACAGGTGCAGCAAAGGCTATAGGGTTGGTTATTCCCGAACTCAAGGGGAAATTGAATGGCATTGCTTTGCGAGTGCCGACACCTGATGTATCAGTTGTTGACCTTGTTGCTGAGCTTAAGAAAGAAGCTTCAGCTCAGGAAATCAATGAAGCCGTTAAAAAACGCGCAACAAGTGATATGAAAAAATACGTTGTTTACGAAGAGGATGACCTTGTTTCCTCAGATTTTATCGGAGATGAACACTCTTCTATTTTTGCAGCTCGCCATACAATGTCTATAGGCAATATGGTTAAAATTTTAGCTTGGTATGATAACGAGTGGGGATATACGTGCCGTTGTATTGACCTTGTCAATTATATGATTAAGAAAGGGCTGTAAAAAATGAAGTTGCGAGAATTTTCTCGTCAGGATGTTGAGGGGAAAAATGTTCTTCTTCGTGTTGACTTCAATGTTCCCTTAAAAGAGGGAGTAGTTTCTGACACAACACGAATCAGGGCACACGTGAACACAATTCGACAGCTTTTTGAGTGGGGAGCAAAAGTAACGCTTGTCTCTCATTTAGGACGTCCTAAAGGCAAAAAAGTTGAAAGCCTGTCTCTTATGCATATAGTAAAGAATGTAAAAGAGATATTGAATTGTCCCGTTATCTTCGTTAATGATTCCATCGGAGAAAATGTGCAGAAAGCTATTGATTCTGCTCCTAAAGGCAGTGTCGTACTTTTGGAAAATATTAGATTTTATCCAGAAGAGGAAAAGAACAATCTCGATTTTGCAAAAGAGCTTGCTGCCCCCTTTGATGTCTTTGTTATGGATGCTTTTAGCGCATCGCATAGAGCACATGCTTCAACAAGAGGGGTAATGGAGTATCTTCCTTCATTTGCGGGCAATTTGATAACTCGTGAAATAGAGATGCTCAGTACAGTGAGCGAAACTCCTGAAAAACCTTTTGTCCTCATTTTGGGAGGAGCAAAAGTTTCTGACAAAATAGGAGTTATCGACCATCTTCTTGAAAAAGCTTCCGCAATTCTTATTGGTGGAGGAATGGCATATACTTTCTTGGCTGTTCAAGGCAAGGGGATTGGTAAATCCTTATACGAAGAAGATAAGGCTGATTTTGCACAGCAAATGCTCACAAAAGCAAAAGAGATGGGAGTCGACATCGTTTTGCCAGTTGACACAGCGGTGGCGGAGTCTTTAGAGAGTGAACTTCCGCGAAAAGAAGTTTCGGTAGACGATATTTCTTTTGCAGATATGGGGTTAGATATAGGAACAAAAACAGCTGCTCTTTTTGCTAGCTATATTGAAAAAGCCAAAACTGTTCTTTGGAATGGTCCTATGGGTGTTTTTGAAAATCCGACTTTGGCAGAGGGGACCCGCCTTGTGGCAAAAGCGGTTGAAAAGTGTACAGAAAATGGCGGAATTACCGTAGTAGGTGGAGGAGATACGGCGTCTGCCGTTAAAAAATTAGGTTTTGCAGAGAAGGTTACGCATGTATCTACTGGCGGTGGAGCTAGCTTAGAGTTTTGTGAAGGAAAAGTATTACCAGGCATTGAGCTACTTTTAATAAAATAGAGAAAAGTTGTGACGCTATAGTTTTATAGAGACGGGATGCGTAAGCTCCCGTCTTTTTTTGAAAGGAGGAACATTTTTCTGTGAAGAAAATATATCTTTATGGCAACTGGAAAATGAATAATACGATCATAGAAACGAAAAAGTTTTTTACGGAACTCTCTGAGAAAATTTGTGAGGATGCTGTTATTTGTGATCAAATACATAGAAATTTTCTTGAGATTTGTATTTTCCCTCCATTCACCTTGTTGCAAACAGGTGCAAGTGTTCTTACACAAGGAGAGAACGATGGGATATGCTTAGGCGGACAAAATGCCTTCTATGAAGAAAAGGGTGCCTTTACTGGTGAGATTTCTTTCCCCATGCTTAAGGAAGTAGGGTGCAGCCATGTCATTATTGGTCATAGTGAACGGCGACACATCATGGGAGAAACAGATGAGATTGTTCATAAAAAATTAAAAGCAGCTCTTGGTCATAATCTATGTCCTGTGCTTTGTTTCGGGGAAACCCTTAAAGAGAGAGAAAAAGATATGACTTTTGATGTATTCAGACGACAGATTCAGAGTGCAGCCGAAGGTCTATCTCCCGAAGAGATTAAAAAAACAATTTGGGCCTATGAACCTGTTTGGGCTATTGGAACAGGAAGAACGGCAAGTCCGGAAAATGCTGAAGAAGCTTGTCTTTTTGCAAGAGAGTTACTTGCAGAAATAAGTGGAATTGACGATGAAATGGAATGCCATAGGGATATTCATATTCTTTATGGTGGGAGTGTCAAAGCAGCAAATGTGGCTAATCTTTTAGATCAGCCAGATATTGATGGAGCCCTTATTGGTGGAGCATCTCTTTCTGCTTCATCAATGCTAGATATTATTCATCAATCCCTTCATAGAGGTTAAAACAAAGCTCATAAAATAAGATCAGCAATCAGGGAAGAAGCTCAGGGGAAACCCCGAGCTTCTTTTATTATCCCCATCCCCTTTATAAGTTTGACATATAAAACATATTAAAGTATAATCCCCATTGTTTGATATATAAAACATTAAGGAGATGTTTTAGTTGCCTCTTCCAAACATTACATGTTTGCCACAGTGTTATCAGGTAGATGAAATTTTTGCTCATCATCTCTATGAATATGTAAAAGGCTTGCGGGCTCTTATTCTTCATACAACGTCGAGAGGGTATGAACAAGAGATAGTGCGCCGTCTTCAGAATCAGAATATCCCATACGTTATATACCCCGTAAATGACCATAAAATTAATGTGTTTTTTGGTCACCAAGTATGTATCGATGTCGTGCGTAAGATCAATAAAGTTTCGTTGCGTGATTACACAGACGAAGAGGATTTTATTTTAGGAACGATGCTTGGATACGATAGAGTTCTTCAATGTAAAAGGTATTTACAGTTAAAAGAAGATCGAGACGAGCTTATAGGTTAGGAGGAGTAGGTTATGCGAATAGGCATTTTTTATGGAACTTCCACTGGGCATACAGAAGAAGTGGCGGAACAGATAGCTTCTTTGCTTAAGAGAAAAGATGATGTCGTCTTGAAAAATGTGGCTGAAGCCAGAAAGGAAGATATGGAAGAATACGATTTTCTTATTTTAGGCACTCCTACATGGGGATATGGAGACCTTCAAGATGATTGGCTTAGTTTTATTGATGAAATAGATACTTTTGATTTTAAAAATACCCCAGTGGCTCTATTCGGACTTGGTGATCAGTGTGGCTTTTCTGATACTTTTGTTGATGGTATGGGAACAATATACGAAAGACTTTCTAAGAAAGGGGTAGCTATTCTTTCTTCTGGATGTTCTGTTGAGAGTTATGGCTTTAATGTTTCTAAGGCTGCTATACAAGGTGAATTTGTAGGCTTGGCAATAGATGAAGATAATCAACCCGATCTTACAGAAAAGAGAATTCAAGAGTGGGTAGAGCATTTGTATCAGGTCTTGGTGGCATGATTACATTGGATGAGATGAAGCCTGGCGAGCATGGAGTAATTCATAAAAACAGAGCTCGTGGTGTAATAGGACAGCGATTAATGGATCTTGGCTTTTTTCCTGGTGTTGAAGTTTTTGTTATCCGTAATGCTCCTCTTGTTGATCCTGTGGAGATAAAAGTAGATGGACATCACGTAACTATTCGGCATGATGAGGCAAGGTTTGTGGAGGTAGAGAAATAATGGGTCATGAAAAGATGCATGTTGCTTTAGCAGGCCAGCCGAATAGTGGAAAATCAACAATTTTTAACATGCTTACAGGTGGAAGGCAGTTTGTTGCTAATTACCCAGGTGCAACTGTATCTATAAAAACGGGAGCATTTTCATGGCAAGAGAAAAAGATTTCACTTACAGACTTGCCCGGTACTTATAGCCTCTCTTCATATTCTGAAGAAGAGCGTATAACGAGAGATTTTATAATTGATCAGTCACCGTCTTTAGTCGTAAATGTTATGGATGCTTCAAATTTAAAACGGCATCTTTACCTTACTTTTCAATTGTTGGAACTGGGGGCCCCTCTTTTAATTGCTCTTAACATGGTGGATGTCGCTGAAAAAAGAGGACTCAAAGTTGATGCTGACGCCCTTTCAAAAACCTTGCATCTTCCAGTTATTACAACAGTAGGTAGTAAGGGGCGGGGAAAAAATGAACTAAAAGATGGCGTTATTAAAGCTTTTGATTCAAATTTGGATCATGAACATTTACATATTGTGGATTATGGAGACTTGGAATCATATATTACTGATTTGTCTGCGAAATTACTGCAATCACAAATTGAAGAGAGTAAGGTCCCTCTTCGATGGTTGTCAATAAAGCTATTTGAGGAAGATGAAGTAGCGCAAAAGTTAGTTTCGAGCAACTTTAAAAATCCAGAAGATGTAAGAAATTATGTTAGCAAAATTTGCTCTGAGTTTGAGAGGAAATATGATGACACACCTCGAGGATTTATTGCATTCAGACGCCATCTTGCTGCTCAAAAAATAGAGAAGCGATGTGTTGTAAAAACAAAAGAAGTTTCTGTAACGTTAACTGATCGTATTGACAGATTGGTTTGCAGCCGAATTTGGGGGCCTCTTATTTTGGCTGGCATTATTTATCTTCTATACGAGCTCTCCATTGTTGGAGGGTATGAATTGACTAACTATATGGTGCCCTTGTTGGAAGGATTCCGTAATGCTATAGAAAAGTTTCTTCCCATAGGAACATTCTTAAGGGAGCCATTAATTAGATCTCTTGTGTTGAATGTCATCACAAGTATTAATTCTGTGCTCATTTATATTCCTATATTTTTAATTCTTTTCGCATTGATAGCGATTCTTGAAGACGTAGGATATATGCCGAGAATGGCCTTTATTCTCGATAAGCTTTTCAGACGTTTTGGATTGCATGGGCAGTCTACGTTACCTCTTATCTTGGGGGGAGTATTTGTTGGAGGCTGTGCTGTTCCTGGAGTAATGGCAACACGTGTTATTGCCGATGAAAAGGCTCGTTTAGCCACAATCCTTATTGTTCCTCTGATGAATTGTTTAGCTAAAGTTCCTTTATATACGCTTCTGATTAGCATCTATTTTGCTAAAGAAAAAGCGTTAGCAATGTTTTTTATCTCGACAATAACAATTATATTGGCTCTTTCCGTTGCCAAAATATTGACATTGACGCTTTTAAAGAATAGACCAAGTTCTCCCTTCGTTCTGGAGATGCCCCCATATCATATTCCGACTATCCGCGGTGTTCTTATGCGTTCTATAGAAAGAACGTGGCTTTTTGTAAGGAAGGTTCTCACGATTATCATGATTGTTGCTGTTGCTGTCTTTTTCCTTACAAATTATCCCTCTGTTGGTGAAGAACGAATAAACACTTACCAGAAAAGAGCAGAACAGATAAAAAATGTTTTTACAAGTAAAATCCAAAATACTCCTTTTGCTTCTCAATTTAAGAGAGATAAAGATATAACTCGTTATCTTGTTATTGAGGAACGTTACAAAAATCAAAAACGAGCTCTCTTTAAGGCTTCTGACGAGAGAAGAGAAAAATTTGAACAGCGATTTGCAGAACGGTACAGTGATGTTTATCCCTTACTCAATGCAAAAGGTAAAGATGGCAGAGCCTTAAACAAAGCTTTTAAGGTTATGAAGCGAGAGAGAGCATTGTTGCTTATGGATTTGCGTGACGAGACATTACATGGAAGTTTCCTTGGTATGGCCGGAAAGTTTTTAGAACCTGTAACTCGATTTGCAGGATTTAACTGGAAAGTTAATGTAGCTCTTTTAAGTTCGTTGGCGGCGAAAGAGAGTAGTGTGGCAACGTTAGGTGTTCTCTACCAACAGAAAGAAGATGGTCAGACTCTCGCGCAGCGTATGAAAGAACAGGAAAAGGGATTTACCCCCCTTCACGCCCTAGCTTTAATGATTTTTATGGCCATGTATCCTCCGTGCATTGCAACATTAATTATGGTTAAGATAGAAGCTGGAGGCTGGAAATGGGCATTTATAGCCTTAGGATATCCTATCCTTCTTGGAATGACATTAGCGACTTTAGTTTATAGCGGTGGAACCTGGCTTGGGTTGTCTGGAACACAAGGGATGTTTGTCTTTTATGCACTTGCATTAGTTACTGCATTTTTGTTGGGCAAAGTAAAAGGATCTGTCGTTGAGACAGATATAGACGAAAAAACTTTAAAAGGAAAGGAGGTGGCCAACCTATGAAACGGAAATTAGTATTAGGCGTGCTTTTAGCAGTAAGTGTTTTTGTTCTCGGATCAGTAGCCTTTGCACATACCCCTCTATGTTATTGTTACCTCAATGGAGATGGAACTATTACATGTGAAGGTGGTTTTTCTGACGGATCATCTGCAGCTGGGGTCGAAATGGCTGTGAAGGATACCAATGATAAAGTTCTCGTTGAAGGAAAAATGGATGAACTCAGCGAGTTTACTTTTGAAAAACCAGAGGTCCCATTTATTGTTATCTTTAATGCAGGTCCTGGTCATGTTGTAGAAATAAAAGGTGAAGACATTAAAGAGTAACGAGAGTAACAAAAATACTACAATTACAATATCGAAACTTCCAACCTGCAGAATGAGGATTTCCTCGTTCCGTGGGAGGAGGGCGAGCAATAAATAGTAAGGAGAGGAATGGAATGATATTGAAAAGAGCAACAAAAGTTTTGTTGACGTCACTTATGGTTTGTCTTTTTGCCCTTCCGGCTTCTGCCCATTTTCAGATGTTATATACGCCAGAAAGTGCTCTTAACAAGGGAGGAAACTTAGATTTTAAGCTTGTTTTCACCCATCCCTTTGAGGCAGGACATACTATGACAATGGGGCAGCCTGAATCGTTGTACGTAGTTCATAAAGGCAATAAAACAGATCTTATCAAAGAGATTAACCCTATTATCTGGACAAGTCTTACTAATAGTGGAAAAGCTTATAATTTAAAATATCGTTTAAAAGGCATGGGGGATTATGTTTTTTGTTTCGTTCCATCACCATACTTTGAGGCTCAGGAAGATGCCTATATTCAACAAATGACTAAAGTTATAGTAAACGTTGCAGGTATTCCTACTGATTGGGATAGTGAAATGGGTCTTCCTGCTGAAATTGTTCCACTTGATAAGCCTTATGCCCTTTGGACTGGGAATGTATTCAGAGGCATTGTAAAAAGTGAAGGAAAATCAGTCCCTTATGCAGAGATAGAGGTAGAGTATTTGAACCATGAGCCAATTATGAATGAAAATAAATTTGCAAAAGAGGCTCATGTAGAAGCTCCTCAGGATGCATTTGTAACTATGACAATTAAAGCCGATGAAAAAGGATGCTTTACCTTTGGGATTCCTCGTTCCGGATGGTGGGGATTTGCTGCGCTAGGCGTTGGGCCAAAAACTACACATCAAGATAAAGAATTGAGTCAAGATGCTATTATTTGGGTTCAAGCGCGGGATATGAAATAAAACTTCAGTAAAAAGATAAAGTATGTTATGTGTTGTGTGTAATATTGTAAAGCAGGACATATCTGATATATATATCCTGCTTTACGTTCTTTATTTACTAGCTTAGTGTTGTGTATCAACGTATGTGAATTGTGTATTAGCCCGAAGAATAAAAAATGCAAGATAAAAGAGACATAATTACGAATAAATTCGAGGTAATTTGAGAAAAAAGAGAAAACCTAAATTAAGGCGTAGATTCTTATATTCTTCATGTTTTACGCAACATAAGATACATTATATGACACCATGTAAAAACAACTTCTCTCTTATTTTGCTCCCGTAGCTTCTCTTTAATAAGGACGTAGATTCTCCTATATTCTTGTATGAACTATATTCTTGTATGAACAAAAGAAAAGACCCAAGATATATTGATATTGCTCTTGGGTCTTTTCTAGTTGGTTTAAAATAAATAGAATTTACTAATCCAAATATTCGTAGGAATATGAAGGACAATCTCCCCATACCTTTTCTAAATGGTAAAATTCCCGTCCCTTACGGCTGAAGATATGTATTACGAGGTTTCCTGCATCTATAAGGCACCACTGAGTGCTATTCCGGCCTTCTATAATTGATGACATTCCTTTTTTATCAAGGGCTTCTTCTGCGGCATTACGCAATGTCCCCATGTGAATATCAGAGTTTGCTGTTACGATAATGAACGTATCAGCAATTGTGGCTTTTTCCTCTAGATCCATTAATGTAATATCCAGTCCTCTCTTATCGGCCAAAGCATCCAGGACGAACATATACTGATTCATGAGTTCATTCTTTTCGCTCATTCTGCTACTAATCCCTCCCTGATCGTTTCTTTTTTATTTATTGTCGACTGACTTTAAATTATTTAATACTGTATCCTTGTCGTGTCCGAGTATAAGTGTTACATAGACGATTGTTTCATCTCCTTGAACAAGCTTGTTGGAAATTCCACAAATTTCACTGAGCACAGAAGCATTTTCCTGCGCCTGCTGTCCCTTTTTAATAGGATACATTATATTGGAATAATGATAATCGTAATGTTTTGCGTTGCCAACATAGGCGACATCAATTCCTGCTTTTTGAAATAGCGACGAAGCCGATTTGCTAAGTCCGGCCTGCCCATCTCCATTGAGAATAGCGATAGGCATGTTAATCTTTTTTATAAGGCTAACAATGTTTTCGTCACTTGCTGTTGTGACTGAGGTTGCAGAAGCTTCTGTTGCTTCAGATGATTCTTTTAGAGCATCTTTACCGGGTAACGGACCTGTAAGCAATGTAGATGTTGCAGATAGATCTCCCAACCAATAGCTAATATTAGAAATGTAGGCAGCTTTCCCAGGCAAGGTAAAAAATGCCAGATTCTCATGGGAAATATCTCGCATATATGATGTAAGTTGAACTGCTTGTGTCATGCTCATATTTGTGTTGACTAGGCCTAGAATTTCTTTTGCAAAGTCTGGGAGTTTGGGTAACATTTCAGGCGATTGAATTTTCCCTAAAACAGCTTTGAGAAACTGCTGTTGACGGTTTATTCGCCCAATGTCTCCAAGAGCATCGTTTCTGAAGCGGACGTATTCTAACGCGGTCTTTCCGTCCATGTGTTGAAGACCTTTAGGTATGTTAATGAATAATTTTCCCGCCTTATCGTTATAGTGCAATTTCTTCTCTACGTTTATGTCTACTCCACCTATCATATCTACAATTTTAGGGAAGCTTTCGTAGTTGACAAGAACGTAGTAGTTTATAGGGAGTCCCAGATAGTTTATAACTGTTTGCTGTAACAGATTTACTCCGCCATATGCGTAGGCATGATTCAATTTCTGCCAGCCATGTCCGGGTATTTGTACTCGCGTATCTCTTGGAAGCGACATAAAGCGCACTGTTTTGTTATCAATATCTATTGCAGCGAGACCTAATGTGTCAGAACGATGGCCTCCTTCAACATCATCAATCCCGACAACGAGAATGTTTATGTTTCCTGTCTCCTGGTCATACGAGATACTTTCTTTTATATGTTCAGGCTCTGGGGCTACTATATTTTGCAGCCGAAAGAATATGCCAGCTCCAATAGATAGAATGGCTAGTACAGTTATAATCGCAATTTTGGTGATCTTCATTGTCCTCACCGCCCAATCCTTTTATATAACCCTTTTTTGTAAATATAGCGTTCCACAAGTTCTGGAACGAGATAACGGATATTTTTACCGTTTTCTATTCGTTGCCGAATATCCGTACTGGAAATAGACAGAAGCGGTATTTCCAAAGGAACGACATGCCCGTTAAATTCCTCTGGTAACAATTCAGTGATACGTTCCAGCTTCCCTGATTGGTTGTATCCAGGTCGGTTTATAGCCACTATTTGGCAAAGCGTTGGAAGAACTTTATATTCTTTCCATGTAGTAAGGTTTAAAACAGCATCAAGTCCAGTAATAAAGAAAAACTGAACACTATCTGGGGCATACCAATGGCCCATTTCTCTTAAGGTATCTACCGTATGACTTGATTCCTTACGATCGATTTCAATTCTCGAAACCTTAAAATGTGCGTTATCAAGTGTTGCAAGAAGAGTCATCGTATAGCGATCCTCAGCTGAGGAAACACGTTTCATTCTTTTGTGAGGGGGATCTCCCGTCGGAACGAAAATGACTTCGTCGAGGTCAAGTGCGAAAAAACTTTCTTCAGCAGCTAATAAATGGCCATAATGGATGGGGTCGAATGTCCCACCCATTATGCCTATCTTTTTTGTTCGGATTATATGTCTGCCAAAAGTCACGCCGTTAATCCTCCGCTTTACTCTTGGACTTGTTCCGGTTCATATTCGAATTCAATATCGCCTATGATAACCGTATCCCCTTCTTGAGCACCCTCTTGTTCCAGAAGTTCTTCTATGCGGTACTTTTTCAGTAACCGGGCGAAATGGAAGAGTGCGTCTTCCTGTTCAAAATCGTAACGTTTTAATATTCGTTCAAGGTTTGCGTGAACAACTCTGTAACCACTTCCGTCTTCCATCTTGATTATGGTTGCTTTTTCGACTTTTTTCCTGAACGGCGGCGTTTTGATTTCTTTTTCCGGTTCTATCGTTTCGAAGAGCCTCGTTTCGCTGTGAGGTCTCGGATTTTCACGACATAATTCGACAAGGGCATTCATGAAAACCGTAATTCCTTCTCCAGAAAGGGCACTTGTTGTGTAATAAGGAATTCCCTTGCTTTTCATGAAAGATTCTACCACAGGGGCGTTTTTTTGCCCTTTTTCAAGGTCTACTTTGTTACCCACAACCATATAGGGACGTTCCAGAAGATCTTCTTTATATTCTTTGAATTCATTGCAGATAACTTCCCATTGACGAAGAACTTCATCGGAGGTACCTGAACTAAGGTCTAAAACATGAACAAGCACACGCGTGCGTTCAATATGACGAAGGAAATATATTCCTAAGCCTTTGTTGTCGTGAGCTCCTTCAATAAGCCCTGGAACATCAGCTACAACAATTCTTTCATCATCTACAGCAAGAATTCCTAGATTGGGGGAAAGAGTCGTAAAGGGGTATCCTGCTATTTTGGGACGAGCGTTAGAGATAGCTGCCAATAGGCTTGATTTCCCTGCATTTGGGAAACCTACAAGTCCCACGTCTGCTATAAGCTTAAGCTCTAGCCTTAAGTTGCGCTCTTCTCCTTCTTCTCCTTTTTCAGCGAAGCGTGGAACACGGCGAACTGCCGATGCAAAGTGCATGTTTCCACGGCCGCCTCGTCCACCTTGAGCAACAACAACCTGATCACCAGCCTCAACAAGGTCAGCTAATGGTTCTCCTGTCTCTTCATCATAGACTATAGTGCCACACGGAACATTTACAATAAGGTCTTTACCGGTTTTCCCGACTTTTTTTTGTCCCTGACCAGGCTCGCCATGTTCTGCAGAGAATTTTTTCTCAAATTCAAAATCTGTCAACGTATGAATACCATCTACGGCCTGAAGAATAACGTTGCCTCCGTCTCCTCCATTAGCTCCATCAGGGCCACCTTTGGGAACAAATTTTTCACGGCGGAAGCTTAGACATCCATTGCCTCCTCGACCAGCTTTAACTTTTATACGAACTAAATCTACAAATTTCATAATGTACCACCATCCGGGGTATTAATGAAAAACAAGGGCCTTACTATCAGGGCCCTTGTTTTTTTATACACTATAACGTTGCCAACAAAGTTGTTAGTAATGAAAATTACATGTTTTCTATTGAAACGAATTTCCTATCACCTTTTGTAGTGTACTTTACAACTCCGGCAGAAAGGGCAAAAAGAGTATCATCTTTTCCTCGTCCGACATTCACTCCAGGATGTACTTTTGTTCCACGCTGACGAACGATAATGTTGCCGCATTTTACTACTTCACCCGCATACTTTTTAATACCAAGGCGTTTGCTTTTGCTGTCTCGGCCGTTGGTTGTACTTCCCTGTCCCTTTTTATGAGCAAAGAACTGCAAATCAAAGAAACTGATGCGCATTATTTTTGCACCTCCACAAAATTTACATAAACACCATAACTTTCTGCGATTGCTTTAAGAGAAAAAACAATTGTTTCTGTTAATATTCTAATCTCTTTTGAATGAGATCTTGGCCACCCGATCTTCATAGTTGTACTTTCAGGGTCAACTGATAACGATGCACTTTCAATATGAGCAACGTCACTTACGCCGGTAGCCAAAGCTTGAATGAGCGCAGATACTCCTGCGCATACAATGTCTTTTCCCGCTTCTGCATATCCAGAATGGCCACTCGCTTCAACTGAAACGATTTCCCCCTTTTCTCTTATTACAGTGACGGTAATCATCGCGGGGAAATCTCAACGCCAAAAACTAGGCGTTGATGGAATCAATCTTGATTTCAGTGAAATTCTGACGATGTCCCCGCATTCTCCTGTAATTCTTCTTGCTTTTATATTTAAAAACAAGAATTTTTGGAGCTCGTCCATGACGTACAACAGTAGCGTTTACAGCTGCACCGTCTACATAGGGGGTTCCTACCTGAACATCGCTGTCGTTCGATACCATAAGAATTTTGTCAAAAACGACAGATTCGCCTTCATCAATATGAAGGGTCTCAACTCGCACTACATCGCCAGGCTCTACTCTGTACTGCTTTCCACCTGTTTCAACAATAGCGTACATAAAGAAACTTCCTCCTCCCGCTGGGTTTTCATTAGGTAGCTTTCGCTTTAAAACCCAACCCAAGCGTTATTTATACATAAGCTTAAGCATTGTACGGTTGTTCGAATCAGAAGTCAACTCTTGTTCTATAAGTTTTCGTGCATGATCTTGTGCTTCAGGAAGATATGCATTTCCAGAAAGCATTCGAGCGATTTCCAATATTCGATCCTTGCCGTTTATTTCTTTTATATAACTTTGATTTTCATGACGAGTGACGACAAAATGTTGATCAGCTAGTGCAGCTATAGTAGCTTCATGAGTAATAAGAATTACTCGGCACTTACATGAGAGTTCTTTGAGCTGATATCCTGCTAGTACTGCTGCCTTTCCTCCCAGTCCAGCCTCAACCTCATCAAAAACAAGAGTTTCCGGTAGCTGGTCTTCAGGAAGTGCAAGTTGCAATGCTAGAAGCAATCTACTTAATTCTCCACCTGATGCAATTTTCATAACTGGTGCTGGGGGCATTGTCCCACTTGCCATAAGAAAGGAAACATCATCGGCGCCGGAGCTTTTCATTTTTCCAAGATCAGTTAGTTTTATAGAAAATGAAATATCTTCCATAGCCATCTCTTTAAGTGATGCATTAACTGTTTTTTCGAGCTGAGAAGCTGTCAATTCTCTCTTTTTACGTAATTCCAATGCCAATCTGCTTGCTTCTTTTCTCAACGTTTTTGCTTCTTGTGCAACTTTTTCATAGTCTGCATAACTTGCTTTCAGCCATGTAAGATTAGCATCGGCTTCTTTACAATATATGATAAGTTCTTCAAGGGTTGTTACTTGTGCAATCCTTTTCAACTTACGTAACGTACCCAGCTTATTTTCTATTTTTTCACGTTCGTCAATAAGATCTTCCAGCGGCAATTTGGAAAGATGATCTGCCAATTTTTGTGAAAGTTTTTGTAAGTAAATAAGGGCGTCATTTCCAAGATCTTGATAGGCGCGTCCATCTTGACTTTCAGTAGATATGATTTGAGCTAAGTCCAAACATAATGTTTCGATGGCGTCTGCTAACCCCTCACCTGTTTTTCCCCCTGTTACACGGGCAAGAATTTGTTCTAACTTAGAGCGTTCTTCAATGCTTTTAGAAATTTCTTCAAGACGATTTTCCCAAAGTTCTTCACTTTGGGATTCTGGTGCGAGATTTTTGAAGACCTGAAGAATCTTATCTGCATTTTGATAGCGGTTGATAATATCTTTTTGTTTTCTTTCGATATTTCTAAGTTCTTTTTCTTTAGATACGGCCAGAGAAAAAAGAGATTGTAAATTGCATTTAATAGTGGCGATCCCTTCTCCCCCACAGCTGTCAAGAATATCTCTCTGCCTTTCTGAATCAAGAAGTTCAAGTTGTGCGAATTGACTTTGTATACGCAAAAGAGGCCCTGTAATACTATTAAAAAAAGAGAGAGGATATAGCTTCCCCTGGATATATGTTTTTCCCCGCCCATTGCGAGAAAAAACTCGCTTTATAAATAAATTCCCCTCTTCCGGAACAACTTCTTCTGGAAAAGAGAGAGAATCAGAACAAATGAACAATGCCTGAACTTCTGCTTCTTCTTCTCCTGCCCTGATTAGTTCAGTTTGTGCTCGTTTCCCGCTGGCAAACTCTAGCCCTCGTACTATGCTGCTTTTCCCAGCACCGCTTTCGCCAGTAATCGCAATAAAACGGCCAGTTAAACGTAAACGGGCAGTTTCAAGCCCCCCTATATTTCGTAACGAAAGCTCTTCGAGCACCAAACTCACTCCTTGTCTTCATTTCGTACTATTCCCTGTCCCCACTGTAGTTTTTCGTGAAGAAGGTCAAAGTATGTTCTTTGAGGCAAGACTATAACATTAACGAATTTATCTTTTGAGAGAGAAAGTTCAATACGATCTCCAGGTAATATTTCATATCCTAATTGTCCATCTTGGGTCAACATCAGATCTCGGTGACTCCCCTTGGGGATGAGATTTATAATGTCGTTTTCCCCCACGATTACAGGACGGGCATAGAGAGTGTGTGCGCAGATAGGAGCTAATACCATACAAGGAACATGAGGCGGAACAATAGGACCTCCAGCTGAGAGTGCATATGCAGTAGATCCTGTTGGTGTGGAAACTATAACTCCATCTGCAGGTAACATGTTAAAGTAATGGTTGCCAATACGGATCTCTATTGAAATGACTCGAGCGAAGGCTCCTTTTGTCAGAACGAGGTCATTAAGCGCATAAAGGGTATGCTTACGCCGCCCTTCTCTCCATATAATTCCTTCAAGAATCCGATGTTGCTGAAGGGAATAATCTCCCCGAAAAATTTGTTCAAGGTCTGATTCTGCTTCTTCAGGTTTCCCAGAAGCTAAAAAACCAAGATGCCCAAGGTTAATGCCATATAGGGCAATAGAGTGATTTAAGACATATCTGCTTGCACGCAAAAAGGTGCCATCACCACCGATAACAACGGCCATAGTAATACTACTTTTCCATTCGTTGTCAGGTGTGGCTTCCACCCCAAGAATAGAGCCTTCGTGAGGGGGAAAAAGAAAAGTCACGCCATTTTTTTTCCCCCATTTAAGGAGTTTTCTGGCCATGTCAAGGGCACCTTTTTTTTGGGTGTTGACGAGCATACCTATTTTCTTATCCATATGGTGTCCCTTCCCTTTCTATCCCTTTCCTTTTATTCGTTTAAAATGTGATGGCTTTCTGTTACAAGACTTTCAAAGTTAATATCTCTATTATTTTCTCTTGTTTTTCTGAGATAGAACAAAAATTCTATATTCCCTTTAGGTCCTTTTATAGAAGACCATGTTGCGTCAATAAGATAAAGCTGTGTTTCTGTCTCAATAAAAGCTGCAACTTCCTCAAGTATCTCCTGATGTATTTCTGCTTTTCGCACAATTCCACCTTTACCAAGGCGCTCTTTACCTGCTTCAAACTGTGGTTTCACTAAACATATTATACTTCCTTCTTTTGCTAAAAGTTTCTCTACAACAGGCAAAAGCAGTTTTAAAGAAATAAAAGAAGCGTCTATAGTAATGATATCTAATGGCTCTTCAAAGTCTTTTGTCTCTAAATATCGAGCGTTGGTGCGTTCCATAACAATAACTCTGGAATCATTGCGCAATTTCCATGCCAACTGTCCGTATCCAACATCAACAGCGTATACTTTACGCGCCCCACGAGAGAGAAGCACGTCTGTAAAACCCCCTGTCGATGCACCAAGATCCATGCAGACTTTATTAAGAGGATTTTCAGGAAAAACCTCAAGTGCTCGCAAGAGTTTATAAGCACCTCTACTGACCCATTCCGTTTCTTTAATCTTTATTTCTAATGGAGCGTCTACAGGAAGCAGCGTTCCAGCTTTCTCAATTCTTTCGTGAGAAGAAAAGACTCTCCCTTCAAGAATGAGAGCTTGTGCTTTTGCTCGAGTTGAGGCGAGTTTTCTTTCAACTATAAGTTTATCGACTCGTTCTTTTTGCATTTTTTTTATACCAGTTCACCACTCTTTGCGCTGTAAGGCCACAAAATTCTCTTTGTAAATGTACTGTTCCATGTGGCACATATATATCAGGTATTCCTATAGGAGCTACTTTTGCTTTATATCCGTGTTCTGCAGCTCGTGAAGAAATTGCTTCACCTATGCCTCCGTTTTTATACCCTTCTTCCAAAATGACAACAAACGTATCATTCATAAGATGGGAATCGATAACAGGCCAATCCAGAGGTTTTATACTTCGTAAGTCTAATATAGCAGGAGTGGGGAGTCCTTCCTCAATTGCTTTTTGACGGCATTCAAAACATAACCCCACTGTTGACCCCATTCCGATAAGAGTCCATTCTCTTCCCTCTACAAGAAGTTCACTTCGGAACGGAGGAACGATGCTTTTCATATCTTCCTGACGATTGATTTCTTCTGGCGCTGTTCCTCTTGGATATCTGATAATAACTGGAGTATCTTGCGATAATCCATATTCGAACATTCTTTCCAAGTCTACTCTGTCTCGAGGTATAAACATTTGCATGTTAGGGATTGATCTACACCACGTAATATCGAAAAGTCCCTGATGTGTTTCTCCATCCTCCCCTACCAATCCGCCTCTATCAACAGCTAATACTACTGGAAGTTTTTGTAAGGCGACGTCATGTACCAGTTGATCCATGGCACGTTGCAAAAATGTCGAATATATAAAAACTACAGGACGAAGACCACCTGCTGCCATGCCTGCAGCCATGGTGAGCATATGTTCCTCAGCTATTCCTACATCAAAGAAACGATCAGGAAAACGAGATGCAAAATCTTCAAGTCGCGTACCATTTTTCATGGCAGCTGTAAGACAGACTATGCGAGAATCTTTTTCAGCCATAGCACAAAGTGTCTCAGTAGCAGACGCACTCCAACTTGTTCCAGACGATTTATTACCGAATCCGTTCACAGGAACGCCGTGATATGTGTCTGGATGTTCCTCTGCACATTGCAACCCTTTCCCTTTTTGGGTTACTACATGGATGAGAACAGATTTATGGTATCTTTTGGCCATTTCAAAAACGGTTTCCATTTCGTGAATATTGTGTCCATCGAAGGGACCCCAGTAATTAATATCGAGTTCGTCAAAAATGTTTTCAGGTTTGACTAGAGATTTTATTTGATCTTTTAACTTAGATAATACGTTTTCTATTGATTGCCCTTGAGGAATCGAAGCGCACGATTCCTTAATATATTTTTTAAGATTATTATATGCAGGGCTTGAGCTTAACTTGGCTAAATGAGAGGCAAATCCCCCTACTCGATGACTAATTGACATTTTATTGTCATTAAGTACATATATAACTTTTGTATGAGCATCTTTTGTGTAGTTTAACGCTTCAAAGGCCAACCCGTTTAGTAGGGCGCCATCTCCTATAACGGCAACGACATGATGGTCTTGATTCTGTATATCTCGAGCCTTAGCGTACCCTAGAGCAGCAGATAAAGAAGTACTACTATGTCCTACGTCGAAATGGTCACAAGGGCTTTCTTCTCTTTTGGGGAAGCCGCTTATCCCTCTCCACTCACGTAATGTGTGAAATGTGTTTTTTCTGCCGGTAAGAATTTTATATGCATATGTTTGATGACCAACATCAAAAACTATTTTATCGTCTAGAGGGTTAAACTGTCGAAGTAATGCAACTATAAGTTCAACTGTGCCAAGAGAAGAAGCGAGGTGCCCCCCGTTTTTAGAAACAACATTTATAATTTCTTCCCGTAAGTCTTGGCAAAGAATATCTAATGCCCCAGAGGACATATCTTTAAGGTCATGATAATCGTTTACTCTATCTAAAATATGCATCATTCTTGCAGAGAGAGCCTCCTTTTTCAGATCACCGGCTTCGTTCCGCAAGGGAAAGAGCAAGTTCTTGAAAAAACTTAGTATTTTTTCCTATAGAAGAAATAACGGCAGCAGCCTCTTCACTTTCTTGAAGTGCCATTTTTCGTGATTCTTCAATACCAAACTGTGTGACAAAAGTTGTTTTTTCTTGTTTTGCATCTTTCCCAGGGGTTTTCCCTAATTCTTCTGCCGTTGATGTTACATCTAGTATATCGTCAACAATCTGGAACGCCAAACCCAAATGATTGCCATAATTTTCAAAAGCAGAAATTTGTTTGGAAGATGCGCCTCCTAAAATAGCTCCTGTGACAACTGCTGATTTTATAAGTATCGCAGTTTTTTGGAGTGCTATTTTTTTTACGAACAATGGAGATGGTTCAAAACTTTCGGGATCAGTATCGAGTACCTGGCCTCCGCATATTCCGAAAGGTCCTATAGCTTCAGCAAAAACAGAGAGTGCATGGATTATGGAAGAAGAAAGAAATCCTTCTTCTGAAAGTTTGTTAAGAGGATATTGAAAAGCCCACGCTAAAAGAGCGTCACCAGCAAGTATTGCCAAGGCATCGCCAAAAATAATATGGTTAGTCGGTTTGCCTCTTCGAAGAGAGTCATTATCCATAGCAGGGAGGTCATCATGAATTAATGATGCGGTATGCACCATCTCAAGGGCTATAGCCATGGAAAGAACTTTTTCCCTTATTCCTCCTACCGATTCTGCTGCTTGTAGACAGAGTATGGGGCGAAGCCTTTTCCCCCCCGCAAGGAGAGAATACGTCATTGATTGCCAAAGACGTTCAGGAATAGCGTCAGGCTTGCAGCTACAGAAGGAGCGAAGCTGTTCTTCAAAATATAGTCGATTTTTTTCAAGTTCGTTTTTCACAAAATCATTCATTTTCGTTCTCCACATTTTCAATACTTAAAGGTTCTTCTTTCCCTGATTGGGTTAAAAGAACTATTTTTTGTTCCGCCTCTGTTAAGTACTTTTGGCACTCTTTGACTAAAGCAACTCCATGCTCAAAGAGCTCTAAAGCGTCTTCAAGAGGCAGCTCATCCTTTTCAAGAGTATGAACGATTTTTTGAATTTCTTCCAGTTTCTGACTAAAATTCATAATTGCTCCCCCTTTTTTTACATAGAACAATTGCTCTATTCACCTAACCTGTGATAAAATCCACCTGTTCGAACACTATTTCCTTCGGAGGAGGCGGAAAATCAATGGCTAGAGTTTGTGAATGTTGCGGCCGCGGTCCTGTTACAGGAAACGCAGTCAGCCATTCCAATCGTCATACAAGAAGACGTTGGCTTGTCAATCTGCAGAATGTGAAGGTTGACTTGGGCGCAGGCGAGACGCGACGTATGAAAATTTGTACAAAGTGCCTTAAATCTGGCAAAGTCAAGCGGGCTGTGTAATTCAGCCCGCTTTTTTTATTCTGCCCAGTAAAGATACACTGCGAGTCTTCCTTTGTCTACGTCAACTTGCAGATAGTCTTTTTTAAGTCTGTTGCTAATGGCGTAAGGGTGAGTTATTTTTAGTAAAACATTTTGTAACTCCCAATGAGTTCCTCGAATAAACACACCTTCTGCTTTTTCATCCAGAGCAAATAAAGAAACAATGTTCGGATATGGCAATTCAAAATGGAACGTTGCTTTATCTGGGCCGTTCAACAAAAAGAGCGCTTCTTTATGGTCGCAAAGGCTCACTACATGAACGTTCCATTCTTGCGCCCAAAGAGCAGAATAAATATTGCTCCATGTGTGATCTAGACGCCCACCCCAACAACCTGTAATAACAACTTTGGCATCAGGGTATGTTTCTCCTATTCTTTTGAGTGTAAGTTGTAAATCCGTGTAATCTTTATCAACAGGGTATGTCTCAATACGAACCCCATTTTCTTCTGCCCATGCTCTACCTTCCAGGGAACTGCTATCACTATCTCCTATAAGACGATGAGGAATAATCTGCGCCTTCTTGCATATTTCAATGCCAGAGTCGGCGCACCATATTTCTTGGAATAGTGGAGATATTTGAGCAAGCCATTCAACTGAAGGTGCTTGACCCCCTGCAATCAAGAGAATTGACGGATTTCCCCAAAGGTTGTTAGCAGTCAACTGCCAGCGACCTAAGTGAAAAGATAAAACATCTGAATTAGAGGTTCTCATCCATAATCTCCTTTGCTCGTTGTTCATCTACAAGTATTTCGCGCGGTTTTGACCCGTCAGGTGGCCCCACGATGCCAAGCTGTTCCATCGTATCTATAAGTCGAGCTGCGCGAGTGAATCCTATGCGAAGCTGTCTTTGAAGACGACTGGCCGAAGCAATTCCTGTATCGAGAATAATTTGCATTGCTTCTTCAAGTAATGGATCGTCCGTAAAAGCTGAATCTACTCCATTGCCGCCGTTATCTCCCTGCTCCTCTATCTTTATATATTCGGGATCGCCGAAAAGATTTCTCATATAGTTGATCAAGTCGAGTGATTTCGCATCTTCAATAAAGGGCGATTGCAAGCGCACAGGTCGCGGATATCGGGGACTGACAAACAGCATATCGCCTTTTCCTAAGAGCTTTTCTGCTCCTGAGACATCAATTATTGTTCTAGAATCTGCCTGTGATGGCAGTGTAAAAGCAACACGAGCAGGAATATTAGCTTTGATTAGTCCCGTAACGACGTTAACAGAAGGACGTTGTGTTGCGAGTAAAAGATGAATTCCAGTGGCACGAGCCATTTGCGCAAGGCGGCAGATGTAATCTTCTACATCCTTTTGAGCAGTAAACATCAGGTCTGCCAATTCATCTACAACTATAACGATATGAGGAAGTTTATCTTTAGGTAAAACTTTCCCATTATATCCTGCCAGATTTCGTACTCGCGCCTTAGCAAAAATATCATATCGCTGCTCCATTTCACGTACTGCCCATGCTAAAGCGTGGATAGCCTTTTTAGGCGATGTTACAGGTTTAGCTAACATGTGTGGTAAGTGTTCATATATACTTAATTCTACTCGTTTGGGGTCAATCATGAGGAATCTCAAATCCTCTGGTTTCCTGCAATAACAGAGTCCAGCTATGCAACTATTAACAAATACACTCTTTCCTGAGCCTGTTGTCCCGGCGACAAGAAGGTGAGGCAGATCTTCTAAACCAATAATGAGAGGTCTTGAGTCTACTCGTACCCCCATAGGTAAGGGAAGATTAAAGTCAGCTTGCGCAAAAGCTTGGGATTCGAGAATTCGACGCAGTGTTACTCCTTTTCTTTTAGGATTAGGGATTTCCACTCCTACATATGGTTTGCCGGGAATTGGTGCTTCCACGCGCAATGCAGGAACTGCTAATGCAACAGCAAGGTCATTAGCTAATCCTGCTATTTTACTGACTTTAATGCCAGGAGCTAGCTGGATCTGAAATTGAATGACTGTGGGGCCAATTACAATTTCAGCCAACTCTGCCTGTACGTCAAAATCAGCTAAGGTAGAAATAATAGATTCTGCCTGCTCTTTAGCCTTTTGTTCGCCGCCATCCTGTATATGAGGTTCTGGGGCTCCAAAAAGATCAATAGGAGGAGGAAATTTCCCTTCCGCAATAGAAGGCTCTTTCCCTTCTTCATTTTCCATACTAATCTCTGGAAGAGCCTCTCCTTCTACAGGTGCAGAATCTTCTTCTTTGACGATCAGGCGTGCCTGAAAAGAAGGTTCAGCGACTTCGCTTTCTTGGATTGTGTCTTCTTCTGTCTCTGAAGTATTTATCTCTAAATCATCAAATCCTAGTTCGTCTTTTTCTTTATCATCTATTGGGTCTGTAGTGGCAGTTAGAGACGTAGGATCTGCCAAAGGCGTTTGTTCCTCCAAAGGTATTTGATCCGCTACAACTGTTTCTTCGTTGTTTAATATAAGTTCTGAAGGCTGTTCTTCTGTTACAGATTTGTCTGTTTTTTCATGAAAGAAGAGTTTCTTTATTTCTCTCATAAAGAAGGCTCCAAAAGCCAACACCATCTTTGTCTTTATGAAGCCATAGAGTACTGTAGAAGTAAAAAGAGAGGCGAAACAAAACAGAAGGGTTCCAAAGAAACCGCCGTTGACTAAAAAGAATTGAGTCAAATTATGTCCAAAAAAGCCGGGGTTAAGAATAGCCCATTGTTGGGCGCTCCCATATTTATTTAAAAGCCCTAACAAGAGAGCCCCTGAGATAAAAAGGAAAAGCGTTGCTAATGTTTGAGATGCTAGCTGATGTATCTTTTTTCGAAGCAGAACAGAAAGACAAACATAGGCTCCGAAGATGAGAAGAATAAGAATTGCCCCGCCCGTTCTAGTCATAAGTGTTTGTCGTATATATTGACCGAATTCTCCAGTCCAGAAAGAAAAAAGAGATGCCATTACATAAATATCACCAACGAGCAAGAAAAAGAATATCAGGCGAATAAACGTATGTAGCCGGCGGATTCTTTCTTCCTTGATCCGTCGGATTTCATCAGTTTTTTGCTTTGGACGTCCGCGTTTTTTTTTCTTTTTAAAGAGCGTCATGGTTCGTCGTGTTGCCTCCAACTGTTAACTTTTTAATTAAAAGAGATGGTTGCCCATCTGTTACTGGCACCGCTTGCCCTGCCTTACCGCATGTACCAGGAAGAAAATGTAAATTATTTCCAACGGCAATAATATCCATAAGAGCTTCCGGCCCATTACCAGTAAGAAGGGCTCCTTTTACAGGGTGAAGTATTTGACCGTTTTTAATGAGATAGCCTTCGTTAACCTGAAAGACAAAATCTCCAGAAGTAGGGTTAACTTCTCCTCCGCCCATCTTTTTCACATAAAGACCATAGTTTATTTTCTGCAACATTTCTTCAAAATTGCTTTCTCCAGCCACAATAAATGTGTTACTCATACGAGGGATTGGTGGCTGTCTGTATGAACTTCGTCTTCCGTTTCCAGTAAGAGGTAAATTCTCTTTTAAAGCTGAAAGTTTATCTGTGAGATACATTTTTAAAATACCTTTATCTATTAAAACTGTTCGTTGAGATGGAACACCTTCATCATCAACAGAATAGCTTCCAAACAAGCCTATAATAGTTCCATCGTCAACCATTGTAACAAGAGGGCTGGCTACATACTCACCAATTTTCCCCCGAAAAACGGAGTAATCTTTTTGTATAATATCTGCTTCTAGGCTGTGCCCGCATGCTTCGTGAACCAGAGTTCCTCCAGCTTCTCCAGAAAGCAGAACAGGCATTGTTCCAGCAGGACAATCTGGGGCATCTAGCATTAGAAGAGCTTCATCAAGTGCTCTTTGTGACAGAATGTAAGGGTCATTTTGCTGCCAGAACTCTAAAGTTGGCGTAGCTTGAGCCGCACTTTCATATCCCGTCTGTATTTGTTCATT
The DNA here is from genome assembly GCF_034926885.1 of Aminobacterium sp. NCBI lineage: Bacteria > Thermotogati > Synergistota > Synergistia > Synergistales > Aminobacteriaceae > Aminobacterium > Aminobacterium sp. The sequence goes on along the minus strand of NZ_JAYFQR010000001.1, from coordinate 24,494 downwards.
CTTTTCAACGACTACTTCCACGCTAAAACTTGTATACCATCTTTCTTCTTTTTGAAGAATTCCACCTTCCGTTACAATAGCAATTTGACGTTTAGAAAAACTGTAATTCATAGAAACTTGTGTAACTAAGGCACTTTTCCCACGTATTTTTTGATCAATATCATGAAAAAAATCTGGATTTTCCGGTTTTAGTAGTGATGATTGCTCAATAACTCTCTTCTCGTATTCTTCTTCAGGTGACGGTAATGTAAAGCGAATCCCCATGTTTTGGGCGGCCTTTTGAAGAGCATCAAGTCCGTCTTTTATTGTAACTCCTGGTGTGTGTGAAAAGGAAGTTAAATCATCAAAAAAAATTCGCGCACCTACTCCTTCGCGAAGGGAAGAGCTAGTTTCTTCTATTACACCATCTTCAAAAGAACAACTGTGACTTGAAGAAGATTCAAAATATATGTCCGAGTAATCTATTTTTGAACGATATAGTGTTTCGAATGCTTCCTTTAATGGGGTGATGATCATTCCTCTTGATCTTCCTCTCTTTTCTCGTATTCGACTATTTCTTCTATCTTAACAGGAATTCCTTCTTCAGAAAGTTTTTTCACGAGCAAATGCGCTTCCTTTGTTCGTTCTTGAGGAGAAAAGAGAGAGATGATCCCCTTTTGCGGATCATCCGTTCGAATAAATCCTATACCGTCATATTCAGAAACAATCCAGCTTATGAGAACAATAGAAGCTGGTTCAGTAGAAAGAACGAATTGTGTCATATCTTTAGGATCAATCACTTGTTTCACCGCCGTTTTCTCTTAATACGTCTAATATTTGCAAGATGCTCTTTATAGGTTTTAGCAAAGGCATGTCGCCCATCCTTTTCAACGACATAATATAGATATTCATTTTTTTCAGGGGTAAATGCAGCTTCCCATGAGGCGGCAGAAGGCACACAAATTGCTGTAGGAGGCAACCCCAAGTTCTTATAGGTATTATATGGTGATTCTAATTCAAGATGCTTGTATAGCACGCGTTGTAACGTCTCTCCCTTCCTTTTCCAGGCGTAGACAATGCTAGCGTCGATTTGGAGGGGCATTTTTTTCTCTAATCTGTTATATATCACTCCAGCTATTATCGCACGTTCATCATCTTGTTTAGCTTCTCTCTCAATAAGTGAAGCTATTATAGCTAATGAAGTGATATCTTTATCGTTGAACTTTTTTCCCCTTACTACTTTACCGAAATGACTCCACCAAAGTGAACTTCCTGATTTAATTAAGGCTGTAGGAGTCTTTTCTGCAACATAGTATGTGTCTGGTAGTAATAGGGCAACCCGTGTCTCTGCATCTGCGGGGAGATATTTTTCTAGAGTACTATCAAAAATGTTATCTTGTAAAAGAAGATTGGCTATATCCTTTGTCGTAATCTTTTCAAATTGTTCCGCTAACGAAAAGATATCTGATCCTGGTATGAGTGTTACTTTTTCATGAAAGGGGGTCGCTTCTCCCAATTGTTTGGCGACTTCCCAAGGCGAACCTTTTCGTATCATATAAATGCCCGTTTTTATTTTTCGGTCAATACCAAGTGTGGTCATCCATTTAGAGAGTTCTTTGGCATTCTCCACGACCCCTTCTTTTTCAAAATGTCGTGCAATTTCTTGTGCAGTCTGATTGGGAAGGACGAGTATTGAAATTGCTTCCCCTTCTCCTAAAGGAAATTCCTTATCCCACCACTGAGGAGATCGGGTGCATATAAAAAGAAGAAACGTTACGACAATTAGAAAGAACAGGGCATCAAAGATTTTACGCATGTTTGAACTCTCCTTTTATTCTGTAAGAGTGACTATATGATTTCCGCAATGGGCACAGTTACCTTTTTTATCAAGACCGAAAAGAAGGGTGTTGTATCCTCGACGTTCCATGATCATCGATCCACAAAGGGGACAAAAAGTTATAGCTGAAGATTGAACATTGCCAAGATAGACAAAGGACAAATGTTTCTTGGCCCGTTCCTGAGCCTCTTCTAAAAGATCAAGAGGCGTCGGAGCTTCATGCCATTTGTAGCAGGGAAAATATCTTGAGATATGCAAAACTATATTGGGAGATAGAGATGAAGCCCACTCTGAGAGAGGGTCTAGCCACTGAACATCCTTATGAATGCCAGGAACAATAAGGCTTGTAAGCTCTACATGCACATGGGCTTTAACCATAGATTCAACAGTATTTTTAACAGTAGTCAAATCACCACCGAGTAAAGAATATGTCGGAGCGTCAAAAGCTTTTACGTCAATATTGGCTGCATCTATGTAAGGAAGTAGCTCGTTTAATGGCTCTTCGCTAACCATTCCATTTGAAACAAGAACTACTGAAAATCCTTCTTTTTTCAATGCGCGCGCACTGTCGAGAATATATTCGTACCAGACAAAAGGTTCATTATATGTAAAGGAAACAGCTTGTAGATGCTTTCTTCTGGCAATATCTACTATTTCAGAAGGAGAGATATAGGTTAGGGGTATAGATTTGGAACATGTGGATATTTGCCAATTCTGACAAAAGGGACAATACATATTGCAACCTATGCTCCCTAGAGAAAGGATTGATGTTCCAGGATTCCAATGATAAAGAGGCTTCTTTTCTACTGGATCTATGGCTATAGATGATACAAGGCCGTAATTCAAAGAGACAAGGCCTGCATCTTTCTGATGCATTCGTACCCCGCAAATGCCTTTCTGCCCTTCTTCGAGAGTACAGTGATGAAAGCAAAGATCGCACGTAACAGAAGAGTTGTTACGGTGCCACCATGATGCTCTATAAGCCATAATTATTCTCCTCTCTCAAGATAACGGTCAACAGTAAAACGGTATATAGTGATATTATCATGAGAAGATATTCCGGCTTTTTGTAAAGCTATGTGAATCTGCTGCTCTACAGTATCCACACCATCAAGATCGGGAAGCAACACACCTTTTCTTACTCCATTAGAGACTATAATTCCGTAGATTTTTACGTCAAGTTCGTCTATCGAATGTACTTCCTCAGGCTCTGAAAGAATGTCGACAGAGACAACTATATTTTTTAGTTCATCTGGTTGCACAGGGAGAAAACGGGGGTCTTCCGTCGCAGCAGCTATAGCATTTGCAACTAACTCTTCACTAAGTGTCTGATGTACAGGTAGAATTGTTCCGATACAGCCTCTAAGATGGCCGTCCTTTGTTTTCAAAGAGACAAAACAGGCTCCCTTTTTATGTAAAGCTTCTAAAGGAGACCATAATTCAATTTCTCGTTGCGCTGGTTGTCTATCGTTCTGTATATATTCTTCAATAACGTTACGCGCAAACAACGGATACTCTTTTTTTTGAGGCGTAGCAATAGCTACAGCGTACCCTACTCCAAATGGAGCTTCATAAGAAATCATTTTTGAATGTGGTTCAGCAATACCGAGATAAATCAAGACAGAACGAAGTCCACACTCCCCTGCTTCTTCTATAGTGCTTTCAGGTAAATTTAAAAGAAGTTGAGCGTCAGAGGTTTTTAAGGCTCTGACGACTTGTTCATCGAAAAAGGCTCCTAAAGGTGAATATCCTGCAGGTGCTCCAGGTATTACTCTATGAGAGAGATCGCCACTTGCAATAAGTCCCCACTGAAGGGTGTCTTGAAATTGGCGAAGTTCTTTTCCCATCTTGCTAGCCTCTTCCAATGTTAATCCAATAGGATTAGCAAGAATAATATCGGGTAGATTCCCCCATTGTTTATGAAAGAAATACAAAGGAACGATAGAGGCATGATCTAATGAGCCCGTTGCTTTTTTCATAACTTCTACAGGTACTATTTCTTTTAAAAAGTTGTAAATAGCCTCAAATTTTTCATGATTTCCTTTAGCATGCAACGATACTTCAGGTACCCCAAAAAGTGAGAGGTCTCCTTTGTACTCTGAAGACTCTACGAACAAAAGGCCCCGTGAGTATGGTGCATGTGGAGAAAGTATAAATAGAACGTCTGGTTTTTTCTCCTCAAGCTGTTGTGTTAGAGAAGTCATTCCCTGAATAGTTCGTATAGCTTCTTTTTCTTTGCCGCGCCCTACTTCTGGAACAATAATAGGTGGATGAGGAACGAGACAAGCCCATTTCCACATAATACCATCACCCTCCTTAACTTTTATTGAATCAGCATGGCGTCCCCAAAAGAAAAGAATCTATAATTCATTTTAACAGCTGTTTTGTAAGCTTCCATTACGTTGTCATATCCTGCTAACGCTGCTACAAGCATAAGCAGCGTACTTCGAGGAAGGTGAAAATTAGTAATAAGCCCGTCAATAACCGAAAAGTTATAGCCAGGGTAGATAAAGAGAGATGTATTTTTCTTCCCCTCATGAATGACGCTTTCGTCATGAGTCGCCATACTCTCTAACGTTCTTGCCACTGTTGTTCCAGAGGCAAGAATTCGCCGTCCTTCTCTTTTTGCTTTTCGAATAAAATCAGCTGTTTCTTTAGGAATTTCGCAATATTCCTCGTGAATAATATGTTTGCGTATATCTTCTACCTGAACTGGACGAAAAGTCCCGAGTCCTACATGAAGTGTAACCCAAGCAAAAGATATGCCATAATCTTTGGACAATTCACGAAGCTGTTCTTCTGTAAAATGCAAGCTGGCAGTAGGAGCAGCACACGATCCGTTGCGTTTGGCAAATACCGTCTGATAATCGGAAGCAGTAGCGTTTGTTTCTTTTATATATGGAGGAAAGGGAACTTCTCCAACATGTTCCAATAAAGAAAGTACATCGCAATTAGCTGGAAATTCAACTATTCTGATGCCATCTCTTAATATGTCTTGTATGCTGACAACTGTAGTATCATTAACAAACACCGTGCTACCTGGTTTTAATCTTCTGCCTGGCCGAAGCAACGCTTCCCAACGCTTCCAGTTCTTATCAAGCGGTTTGAGCAATAATATTTCTACATGCGCACTTCCCTTTTCTTTTATTCCGTGAAGCCGAGCTGGGATAACGCGAGTATCATTTAAAATAATGACATCCCCTTCTTTTAAAAACTTATTGAGTTCATAAAAGTGTGAGTGTGTCATTTTTCCTGTCTCTTTATCGAGCACTAAAAGTTTTGAATGATTCCTTGGTGAAACAGGATTTTGAGCTATACGTTCTTCAGGAAGATCGTATGCATAAGATTCTATATCATAAAGATTCGGAGCCATAAAACGTCATCGCCTTCTTATTTTCGAGTTAGAGTTGTACCTGGATAATAATGCTGCAGTATTTTAGCATATTTCCATCCTTGATCAGCAAGGTTTTTGGCTCCCCATTGAGACAGCCCCACACCGTGTCCCCATCCCTTCCCTGAAAAGACAAAAACTCCAGCAGATGATTTGTTAGCTTTCCTCTGCATAGGACGGTTTGTGACTGTTGACGTGTTCTTTTGAGGGATAGCTTTTTTGAGAGCTTTAAAGAGATATGTTTTTTTCTTTTCAGGATGCATCAGCATATCGATCATTTCATCGGCTGAAAAAGCTCCTTGTTGAGTAAGTGTAATCAATGTTTGCTCTTCTTCTGAAGATAGTGGAGCATTCGCATCTCCCAGATTATTGCGTTGTGGTTGTTGAACAACAGGTCTAGTTTCGCCATTGATCGTAAAGAATGTGCTTCGCAACACAGAAGGACCAACAGCCATCCTGAATTGATGAGTTTTTATTTCCCGTGTTCCCTGGCTCCCTTGAACTAAAAGCGTTACAGGGCGTCCAAAGGCATCTCTTGAGCCCACTCCTACATTAAGAACGTTTCCAACATTTATTCCTAATTTACTAAGGGCTGCCCGCACTTGTTGAGCGGAGAGCGTAAGATTCCATGACGAATAGGGAGATGTATACGGAATAGCTTCTTTTACTCCGCATAAGTATGGTATGGAACTACTCCATACTTCAGAAACATTGGCTGTCGCTCCTCCACTATCTGAATGGAAGGGAGTAAGAGCAAGCTGGGAACCGTATGCGACAACGACACCAGCTGTCTCTTTAACAGCTCTATCTGTTCGCGAAGTTTCTGCATTAACACCTCGATAAACCTGGCAATCTGGCGTGGCCGTAAGATCGAACCCCTTCTTTCCATACTTGCCCAAATTCTTGAGAGCATACGTTCGGGAAATAACTGCCTGAGCTTTCAGCGCTTCCAAATGCCATGCAGGGTTCGTTTCCATTTTTAAAACCCCACGCACATAGTCCTCTATATTGACAACGTTAATAATGTTGACAGAATTCCCGTTGTCAACAGCGCGAATAGCCCCCCTGTATTGGACCTTCTTAAAGTTTAAAAGGCCTTTTGAGGTTATTTCTAATGGTAATTTGAGAGTATGTTTTCCTATCGAGATTCTATTCTTCCCTGCATATCGCAAAGAAATAGCCTTATTAGCTTTGAATCTCTTCCCCTGACCATCTTTAAGGATTAAGGCTGAAGAAGAAGAAATAGTGGCTTGTGATACTCCAATACCAACTCCTATTCGAACAGTTTGTGCCGCAGCTTCTGCAATGAAAGAGTCGCCGATTGCAAAAGAAAGAACGAATATAGCAGCAAGGATGAGAGATCTACAGATTTTTTTCATAAGAACGTACGTTCCTCCTTCTCTCGATTTCTTTTTTTGAATTTATTATTTCATCCAACGTCCAATAATGTTCAAAACTACAGTTAACACGATACTCACAATAATCATTGTGGTGATAGGTGCAAAAACTGTAACATTTTTTCGCGTATACGTAATGTCTCCAGGCAATTTCCCAAAGGGGATATTTAACTTTGAAAAAACAAGGAAGAGGCTTCCCGCAATAATGAGAATTATCCCCGTGAAAATAAGACCTTTTCCTATTCCTTGCATGAGTCTGATTCCTCCTCTTGGTAGAATTCTAATTGCTTAGTAATATCCTCTGGAGGGTTCTTTCCAAGATATAAATATCCATTTTTAGTTGCCTTTCTACCTCGAGGTGTTCTTTCTATGAGACCTTTTTGAATAAGATATGGTTCGTATATGTCTTCTATGGTTTGTCCTTCTTCGTTTAATGCTGCCGCAATCGTTGAAAGTCCTACTGGTCCTCCATCAAAAAGTTCTACAATCACATGTAAAATTCTGCGGTCACCATCATCTAGCCCCAAAGAGTCGAGCCCAAGCATGTTAAGAGCAATCGATGCAATCGATGAGGTTATGGAGGATGATTGACGAACTTCAGCAACATCCCGAACCCTTTTAAGTAAACGTATAGCCACACGTGGTGTACCTCGGGAACGACGTGCTATTTCGTATGCAGCCTCTTCTTCTATTTTGACTCCAAGAACATGGGCGCCCCTTTGGACTATATCTGAAATCTCTTTTTCCTCATAAAGCTTGAGCTGTTCTACTATTCCGAATCGTGCACGAAGAGGGGATGTCAAGAGGCCAAGGCGCGTCGTTGCCCCAACAAGGGTAAAGGGAGGAAGGCTGAGACAGATATTGTTGGCAAGCGGGCCTTTTCCCACAATAATATGCAGACTAAAATCTTCCATACTCGGATAAAGAATCTCTTCGACATTTGCAGGTAAGCGGTGAATTTCATCAATAAAAAGAACGTCGTAAGGTTCGAGATTTGACAAAATAGCAGCAAGATCTCCTGCTTTTTCTAGCGCAGGACCAGTGGTTACACGAAGCTGACCACCCATTTCATGAGCAATAATCCCGGCAAGAGTTGTCTTACCAAGACCGGGAGGGCCGTAAAAAAGAATATGATCAAGCGCTTCTTTTCTTTGACGAGCAGCTTGTACAAATATTGAAAGTTTATCTTTAAGTTGTTGTTGCCCAACAAAATCTTGCAATGTTGAAGGGCGGAGTGTTATTTCTTCTTCGAAGGTTTTATTCTGAAGGTCGAAAAAGCTAGCCTTTTCTTCCGACACGTTTTTCACCTCAGTTTCTTTTTAGTTCACGAAGAGCTTGTTTAAGCAGTACTTCTTCCTTTGCTGTTTCAAACTCAGCGCCCATCTCTCTTTTAAGACGATTCATAACAGTGTAAACTTCGTTTTGAGTAAATCCCAGAGAACGAAGAGCAGCTGCAACCGTATTCTTAGCGGGCATTGTAGGTATAATCTCTTCTTCCTCTGCAAATTCTGCAATCATCTCTTCTGATAAGTGGCGTTTCAACTCGAAACACAAGCGTTCGGCAGTCTTTTTCCCTACTCCTGGAACCTGAAGAAAAGTATCAATATCAGAAGCGACGATCGAACGAACAACCTGAGATGGAGATAATGTGCGAAGTATAGCCAACCCTACTCTACCCCCAACTCCTTTTACAGTTATTAATTTTAAAAAGACGTCTCGTTCCAGCTCGCTTGAGAAGCCAAAAAGAGTTATTCCGCTTTCTGATACTTGTAAATATGTTGTCAATCGTACACTTTCACACTCTTCGCATAGCCGAAGCGCACTTCCTGAACAGAGAATATCTAAACCAAAGCCATTTACATCAAGTATAACGTTCTCTTGTGTTATCTGAAGAATTTTTCCCTCAACACTTCTTAGCAAGAAAAACCACCTGCTTTCGTTTTTCTACTAAAAGAATGAAGTGCGATACCTGTTAAAGCTATAGCAATGGCATCAGCTGCATCATCTGGTTGTGGAATCTCTTTTAAATTTAATAGCCGTTGCACCATCTTTTGAACTTGTTTTTTGTCGGCAGATCCAGAGCCGCAAACAGCTACTTTTATTTGTGAAGGTTTAGGTTCATACACAGGTAATTTATATTGAGAAGCCAGTAAAAGAATAATGCCCCGAGCTTGCCAAACGTATTCAGCAGTTGTTATATTACGTCCGAAGAAAAGTTTCTCTACTGACATAAAATCTGGGGAGCAGTTTTGAATCCGCTCCCCAAGTTTGTTGTAAATCATCTCAAGCCGCAAAGGCACGTCTGTTTTGGGTGGAGTTTCAATGCATCCATAATCTTCTGCAGAAAAACAATGTCCATCCTTCCGGACAAGGGCAAATCCTAAACGGCCTAACCCTGGATCTATTCCAATACAAGTTATAATTTGCTTTTTATTCAACTTGGGCCATAATTTCGTCCGGAATATCAAAGTTGGCATAGACATTCTGGATATCATCATGATCTTCAAGAGTCTCAAGCAATCTCAAGATTTTTTGTGCCTGCTCTATTGTTTCTATAGCAACTGTGTTATTGGGGATCATTTCAGCCTCTGCGCGTTCGACAGCGTATCCGGCATCTTCCAATGCTTTCTGGACGTCAGTTAAGGCTGAAGGAGTTGTAAATATAGTGTATCCCTCATCTGTTGCTTCAAAGTCTTCTGCTCCTGCATCAAGACAGGCAAGCATGATTGTTTCTTCGTCTATATTCTCACCCTTTACTTCAATGACACCTTTTCGTTCAAACATCCAGGCAACACAGCCGGATTCACCAAGGGCGCCACCACCACGGGTAAGTATAGCTCGCATATCTGCTGCTGTTCTGTTTCTATTGTCAGTGAGTGCTTCTATCATAAGTGCTACACCGTTAGAGCCATAACCTTCATATGTAATTTCCTCGTACATGGCTCCTTCAATTTCTCCAGTTCCTCTCTTTATTGCTCTAGTGATATTCTCATTGGGAACACTTGCAGCTTTAGCTCTATCTATTGCTGTTTTAAGACGAACGTTCATTCCTGGATCGCCGCCACCTTCTTTGGCTGCAACAATAATCGCTCGTACTAGTTTCTGAAATAGATTTCCTCTCTTTGCATCTTGGGCTGCCTTTCTATGCTTTATGTTCGCCCACTTTGAATGTCCTGACACGAACAATCACCTCTTCTATAAAAATCGTTCCATTAATCTTTCGGTATTATGCAGACAGGTGGTAATTCCCGTTTATGCACAGATTGACGATATCTCTCTTCAATTCGTTGCCTAACACTTTCCTTGACGTTTCCTGTCGCTATATATTTATCAATATCGTCATATGTAAGTCCCATTTCATTCTCATCAGTTTGTCCTTTCCAAAGGCCTGCCGATGGCGGCTTTTGGATGATGTCTTCTGGTACCCTTAAATAGGCAGATGTCTCGCGTACTTCTTCTTTTAAAAGATCACCTAAGGGCCAGATGTCTGCTCCGGAATCACCATGTTTGGTGAAATAACCGGCAATAATTTCAGCCTTATTGCTTGTTCCGCATACAAGATATCCTTTGGATTGTGCAATAGCATAGAGTGTTGTCATTCGTAACCTGGGTTTTATGTTTGCCAGTGCGATGTGTCGAAGAGGCACAGAAGATTCTTCCAGCCCCTTAACGAGAGAATCGTACGTTGCGGAAAGATCGACTAAGGTAGAAGGAATAGAAAAAACATCTATAAGTTTTTCCGCATCTTGTTGATCCTCAGGCAAACTATGGCAGGGCATCATCACTCCCAGCATATTGCTTCCAAAGGTTCTTCGCAGTAATACGGCTACAAGGGCAGAATCAATACCGCCGCTTAACCCGACCACACATCCGTGGGCACCTGCTGATGAAACCTTATCTGCTAACCATTTTTCTATAGTCGCTACTATTTTTTTCGGAGAGCGAACGTATATTTGCATGATAGATTCCCTTTCCTTCCTTCTCCGTTTTGTCTCACTTATTCTAGCATATAGCTGAAATTTCGCCGAGATTATCAATTCTATCACGAAATCATGTTTCAACTGCAAAATTTGTTAGGTTTAGAATAACATCCAATTAAATAAACGGGGGAATGTATTAAAATCATTTATAATGAAGTAACTATTAGAGAGAGGAGGCTGTCTTGCGTTGGAAAAACTCGTTCGATTCGGAGTTGCAGTACCGGAATCCTTGCTAGAGGAATTTGATCACTGGATAAAGAGATCAGGAATACCTAACCGCTCAGGTGCAATACGACAGCTTATCAGACAGTCTATTTCCAGAAATCGTTGGGAAGAAGGATCGGGATCTGTTTTTGGAACACTGACGATTCTTTATGATCACCATTCCCATGACACTTCTGCAGAACTGACTCAAGTTCAACATGATTTTGGCGATGTGATTGTTTGTACAAGTCATGTACATCTTGACCATGACCATTGCCTTGAAGCTATTGTTTTAAGAGGGTCTGCTGAAAAAATACGTAAGCTCGTAAAAGCTGTTTCATCTATTAAAGGAATCAACACAGCAGATCCAGTTGTTACAACTACAATATAAAATATAAAAGGGCGGCAAACTGCCGCCCTTAACATTAAACTCCTCAACCCGATGAGCAGGAACCGCAAGAACCTCCGCATCCTTTTTTACCTAGAGACTCTCCTTCAAGGAGAATCAGAATTTTACTTCGGCATTTAGGACATTTTATGGAGGATCCATTTCCTTCCTGTTCAAAAATTTCTCCACAGGAAGCACATCGAAAGGTTCGTTTCGATTGTGTCAAAAGTTATCCCCCCTGCTATTTATTTCAGTCTATAATACCCCCTCAAGGTTTATGAGGCAAGTATATTTTTACTAGAGATTTCCTATTGTGGCCACCATTATGGCTTTGATTGTATGAAGACGGTTTTCTGCCTCATCAAATACCTTTGAAGCCCGTGATTCAAAAAGATCTTCCGTAACCTCTTTCCCTTTATACGCAGGAAGGCAGTGTAGGAAAATCGTCTTATCATTTCCGGTTGCTTTCATAAGTTTGAAGTTGACTTGATATGGGCGTAAAAGGGCTTCTCTCTCTTGCATCTGGGCTTCCTCACCCATTGATGCCCAAACATCAGTATAAATGGCATGAGCGCCTTTTACTGCTTTTATAGGATCTTCCTCAAAAGTAATTGTTCCTCCTGTTTTGTCTGCCATAGCGAGACATTCTTCGTATAATCCTTTGTCAGGAAATAGAGATGAAGGGGCTGCAATTACAAAATGGAGACCCAGTTTTGCCGAGCCTATCATCAATGAGTTAGCCATGTTGTTGCGCCCATCTCCAGCATAAACAAGTCGAATTCCCTCTAAATGGGCTCCAAAATTTTCTTGGAGAGTCAAGAAGTCCGCTAAAATTTGGGTTGGATGGTATGTATCAGTAAGACCGTTCCATACGGGTACACCGGCGTAGGCGGCCAGTTCGTCTACTGTTGCCTGCTTGAATCCACGAAATTCAATGCCATCAAACATTCTTCCGAGGACTCTAGCTGTGTCCTTTACATCTTCCTTCCCTCCAAAATGAATATCATTTTTCCCGAGATATTCAGCATGACCCCCCTCGTCAATACATGCCACTGTAAAAGCACAGCGAGTACGAGTTGAGGCTTTTTCAAATAACAAGGCAATGTTTTTCCCTTGAAGCAAATTCCCTCGAAGTCCGGCTCTTTTTTTGGCTTTCAACTGAGCCGCCAAGTCGAGAAGGTAGTAAATTTCTTGTTCTGTAAAATCTTTCAATGTCAAAAAATGTCTTCCCTTGAGACTTATAGGCATGCCTGTCTCTCCTCTCTTTATTCCTTATTATTTGAGTTTCTTTCTTTTCGAAGCATATCGACAAGTAAGGCTATTTTTTCTGGGATTTCATCGATAGAACATTCTCCTATAATATGGCCTTTCGTAAAAACCACCATGCCTGCAGGGGAGCCTGCAAAACCGATATCTGCATTCTTAGCTTCTCGTGGGCCATTAACTTCGCAGCCCATAACAGCTACAGTTAGTCCATCGGGTACATCTTTCAAATACGGTTTTATACGTTCTACTATTGACGCCACATCTATTCGTCGCCGGCCACATGTAGGACAGGAGATAAGATGAAATCCATGTTCCCTGAGTTCAAGAGAACGTAGAATTTCGTATCCCGCTTCAACTTCCTTGACTGGATCAGAGGTAAGACTGACTCTGAGCGTATCTCCAATCCCTTGAGCAAGCATAAGCGCAATTCCCGAAGCGCTGCGAACAAGCCCGGTGAGCCCAGGGCCAGCTTCAGTAATTCCAATGTGAAGAGGAAAATCTGGATATCGTTCACTTAATATTTTGTTGGCTCTCACCGTTTCTTTTACGCTTGTCGATTTAGCAGAAAGAATAATACGATTAAAGTTTTCTTTTAGCAATAATTGAAGTTGTTCCTCTACAGCTAAAACAAGAGCACAGGCTTTATCACCATGAGATTGCGCAAGTTGCCTTCCATTAATAGAGCCGCTATTGGCTCCTATTCGTATAACGACAGAACGTTCAGACGCTATATGAATAAGTTTTTGCAACTTGTGAAGCGGCATATTTCCAGGATTAATACGAATAGCTGGGCACCCAGCATCCATTGCTTCAATAGCTAAATCGGGATCAAAGTGTATATCAGCCATAAGTGGTATATCAATATCACTATTTAAGCGAGAAAGTTCGGTCTTCAAATCTTTGTGTGGAAAGGCCACCCTTACGAGCTCGCAACCTGCCTTTTGCAAGGCTTGACATTGTTCTAGAACACGATCATAACTTGATAGAGATTCTTTAAGCATACTTTCTATCCGTATAGGTGCTTTATGACCAATCACAAGTTTCTTTATAGTTACATTTCTTTCTGTCATTGCTATCCCTCTATATTACAAACTAAAGATTCGACTAATATCTTTCCATGTTATGAAAAGAATCAATGTAATGAGAAGTACAAAACCCGCAAAATGAATATAATTTTCTATCCGTTCAGGAAGACGCTTTCTCGTTATCATTTCGCCAAGGATAAAAACAAGGCGTCCTCCATCAAGTGCCGGGAACGGAAACAAGTTTATGAGACCAAGGTTAAGGTTAATAAGAGCCAGGAATGATAGAAAGGCCCATATTCCTTGTCTTGCTGCTTGTCCTGCCATAGTTGCTATTCCTATGGGGCCAGAGACTTCTACATCCTGAGTATGCAAAGCCCATCTGACTATACCTCGAATCATTTCTATGCTCATATTGATAGTATAAGAGAAGGCATTTCTCAAAGCAGAGAAAAAGCCGTATCGAACAATAGGTGGACGTATTCCAAGAAGCGGAGCGCCATATTTAGGGTCAAAAGATATCTCTACTCTTTTTTGAAAAACTTCGCCCTTTCTTTCTATCTCAAGAGTTAGCGGACCTTCTTTTGAACTATCCCTGATGGTTTTTGCCATATCTGGCCAATCTGAAACAGTAACTCCATTAATAGACCTGATTATATCGCCAGATTCCAGCCCGATTTCTTGGGCGGGCAAGTTGGGCATTATTTCTCCTACGACTGGAGCACTCATATCAAGAACGCCGTGGCCGGAGAGGAAAAGAGCAGTAAGGATCATAGCTAATAAAATATTAACCAACGGTCCATTAAGAAGAATGAGAAAACGTTGCCATGGTTTTTTGTCGTTAAAACCTTTTCCCTCATCTACTTTCTCGCCAGGCTGTTCTTCATCCATTCCTGCAAGGCGAACAAATCCGCCAATGGGAAAAGCTCGAACTGACCATAAGGTTTCGTCTTTACCCTTCTTCTGCCATATAACAGGACCCATTCCGAAAGCAAACTCATGAACATGTACTCCGCAGGCTTTTGCTGTTTTATAGTGTCCGTATTCATGGGAAACAACACAAATTCCTATGACTAAAATGAACGATAACAAACTAATCATGAAGTATTCTCTCCTTACTCTATTTCTCCAATGTCCGTACTATTGACTGTGCGGTTACTTTCCCCCATTGGAGAATCTGCAGACTCTCCTCAAGCGTTTCAGGCGCTTTCCCATTATAACTCGATAGAACTTTCTCTATCACTACGGGAATTTGCGTAAAATTTATTTTCTTTTTCATGAAAGCATCGACGGCAATTTCATCAGCTCCCACAAGAATAGCTGGGAAAGGACCTTTCTTACAGGCGACTTCTTTGGCAAGTGCAAGACTTGGAAAAAGACTTTCGTCTGGAGAATAAAAACTGATAGAAAGGGGGTCAAATGCTAAGGGAGCGACAAGTGGCATTGTGGGCAGACGTTCTGGATAGGCAAGAGCTGTTGCAGCAGCCATGCGCATATCAGGTGTTGATGCGACCATTTTTACAGTTCCATCTGAAAAATGTACAATGCCATGCACTATAGAGCCTGGACAAATTATTGCATGAACTTGCGTGTTGTCCAGGTTGAAAAGATACATAGCTTCTATTATTTCTATGCCTTTATTCATAAGAGTTGCGCTGTCAACAGTGACTTTATAGCCCATATTCCATACGGGATGAGATAAAGCCATCTCAGGAGTGACATACGAAAGCTTTTCTCGTGTATATGTTCTGAATGGGCCTCCAGAGGCTGTTAGAAATATCTCTTTGACATTTCGCACATTTTCTCCGATGAGACATTGCCATATAGCATTATGCTCGCTATCAAGAGGACGAAGCTGGTCTCTCCGTTTTACGAGAGGCATAACCCATGGTGCGGCAACAACGATACTTTCTTTATTGGCAAGAGAAACATTTTTGTCTGCATCGAGTGCTTTTTGCAAACTTCTAATGGCGTCTGTTCCAGATGAGGCAAAAACGACGTGATCAACATCTGGGTGAGTAACAATATATTCAAGATCTTCTTCTGACTCATAAATAGGCAGATCAGGATGGAGTTCCCGCAAAGAATGGGCAGCTTCATGATCTGTTAAAGCGACTCCAACCGGATGGAATTCGTTAATAAGCGAACTCATTTTTTTAATATTTTGATGAGCTACGAGAAAAGCAACTTTAAATTTTTCAGGATAGGTTCTGCATATGTCAAGAACAGATTTTCCAACACTTCCAGTAGCTCCAATAATAGCTAGTCGAGAAAGATTGTTTGTCAAAGGAGAATCACTCCAAACAGGAAAAATGTCAAAGTACCACTAATTAGAATACTGTCAAATCGGTCAAGAACTCCCCCATGTCCAGGGATAAGCCGCCCACTGTCTTTGACTTCGACTTCTCTCTTTATTAAAGATTCTGCCAAATCACCAAGCTGTCCAGCTAAACCGCAGATAATTCCTATATAAAGAAAAGGTAAAGGAGGCATTGCTGCGTAGTAGGCGATAAGTACAGAAAAGAGAATACTAGCGCCTGCCCCTCCAACAAAACCTTCCCAGGTTTTCTTAGGGCTTACCGCTTCACAAAATTTATTTTTTCCCCAACGTGTTCCTACAAGATAAGCTGCTACATCGCAGCTCCATGTGCATATAAACAGGGTGAAAAGCAAAAGCTTCCCTAAGGGGTGAAATCGTAAAAGGATCATATAACTCCAAGGGAAGATAATGTAGACAAGACCTGATAAAGTTCCTCCCAGATTCCAAATAGCATAGCTTGAATGGGAGAATTGACGGCGTAATATTTCAATGAAAAGAAGAATAAACGCGCAAAGAGTTAGCACGATTAGTACGGATACGGGGCGAATACGTTCTGTGGATGCAATGAGCACGAGAGCTCCAGATAATATTCCTATCCCCTTAGATACTCGAAACTTCTTCGATAGGAGTTGGTAAAACTCCCATAGCGAGAGTAAGGCAAGTGTTGAAGCGACTAGAAACCAAAGACGTCCTCCTACGAAAATAGATGAGAGAAGAATAGATGCTAGAACAATTCCGCTTAAAGAACGTAAGACAAGTTCTTTAGCTTTATCGTTTAATGCCACCATAACGGCGATCCCTCTTTTCATAGGAAAGTAATGCTTCTTTCAGAGCTTCTTCGTTGAAATCTGGCCAATATAGGGGAGAAAAATAAAGTTCACTATAACAGCCCTGCCATAGCCAAAAATTGCTGAGACGACATTCACCGCTTGTTCGTATAATGAGGTCAGGATCTGGTATATCGGGCAAATAAAGGTGAGACCGTATAGTTTCTTCTGTTATTTCTCCTGTGTAGCCCTCTCGTGTTATTTCTTGAACGGCATCTATTAGTTCCTGTCTTCCACCATAGTTTAGGCAAACAATAAGTTGAAGACGTTGAAAATCTTTAGTCTTTTCTTCTGCTTCGTGAATAATTTCTTGTATATCTTGAGGTAGATCCTGAATTCTGCCAGCAAAACGCAGACGAACATTTTCTTGAACAAGTTCTAGAATCTTTTTGCGAATATAATAACGGAAGAGAGACATAAGCCCCTTTACTTCTGTTTGAGGCCTTCTCCAATTTTCTGTAGAGAAAGCATACAAAGAAATATAAGGAATGCCCAAATTAGCAGCAGCCCTCACAGTTTTTTCAACAGCTTTTACTCCTGCCCTATGACCTAATAGTCGCGGAAGATGACGTTTTTGAGCCCATCTGCCATTGCCATCCATAATAATAGCTACATGCTGAAGCGACATCCTAGATTGTACCTCCCTGAGAGGAAGTGATGAGATCAAGCTTTTCCTTTACAGTGCGTATATCTTGCCACGTCAAGTCTTTAGGACTTCCTTTTTTTCTTGAATCATTTCTCAGGAGATAGCTTGGGTGGAACATTGGCATTAAATGTATGCCGCGCCATGTAAACCATCTTCCTCTAAGAGATGTTATTCCATCTGTAGTTTTGAGAAACCACTTTGTTGGGGTATTCCCAAGACTTACTATAATAGATGGACGTATAAGCGCTATTTGTGCTTCTAAATATGTATTACATGTCATCATTTCCTCTATGGAGGGAACTCTATTCTGTGGTGGACGACATTTCACTACATTTGTGATGTATACGTCTTTCCGCGAAATGTTTGCAGCTTTCAATATTTTTGTGAGCAACTGTCCTGCTTTGCCAACAAAGGGGCGACCTTGCGTATCTTCGTCGGCTCCTGGCCCTTCTCCAACAAACATAAGAGATGTATGAACAGATCCTTCTCCAAGAACAGCATTTGTTCTTGCCTGATGTAAGCCGCATTTAGAACAAGAAGCTACTTGGTGTAATAATTCTTGCCAGGCACTTTCTTGATGTTGTCTAATTTCCTCTTCAGTTGGTATGTAACATTCTTTTTCTGTCATTCTTGATACACTCCGTTTATCAATACGTTCACTTGTTTTATATCCATACCAGTAAAGTATCGGATTGCCCGAGCACTTTTCCAACATATTTTTTCGCCAATATTGAGGAAAGAGTTTTTTCCTAACGTTAATTTAACGATAACTGTTATTTCGAGAGATTCATCAACAGGGCGAACTTTAATTTCTTGAACAGTATGTACTTGCGCAGTACGTTCCGTCAAATATTTAACTATATCAATAATTGCTTGAGCATCAATACTTAGTTCACCGTAAAAATTAAATGGAGGACGCACGATTGTTCGTTCGCCCTCTTCCTTATCCACTGTTTTAAAGAGGTCTCTGAGATGGCCTACAAGTTTCCCCGCAAAATTTCGTCGTATCTGTGCACGAGAAACCGGAATAACGTGTTGTCCTTTTGTGAGACGTTCTTTTCGGGCATTTTTGATATCCTCTTCTGTTGCAACATCAGTTATTTTTATAAATTTTTCAGGTTGTGAAAGCGTTAAGGCTCGTATAATTTTTAGCGCCATAGCTGATGAGGTTGCAATGATCATAACCTTACAGGGAGCATGACTTTCTAAAAAGGAAAGAACCTCTTTGCGATGATCAGGAAATTCGAAAAGTGCACGACGAATGGCTCTAACAAGATTCTTTTCTGATTTTGCGCTTTTTCCCGTCATAATTCGTCCTTTTGAAATAACAAGGCCATCGTCAATAATGTAATCAACGTTATTGCTCTTCGCCACAAATTGGGCCCGCTGACTTTTTCCTGTTCCGGCAGGTCCTACAAAAGCAATAACACGAATAGATTTAATTAAGGCACTTTTTTTATCCCTGATAGTCGAATCCAATTTTCTTCATCACCTTATTTAATGCCGATAAAAATAATTCGTTTTGATGAGGTTGGCACACCGATATCTTCAAATGATCGGGAATGCCAAAATCTGAGCCGTTTGTAATGCGTATGCCTTCTTCAAGAAGCAAATAGTAAATAAGCTCTGCGTGAGGTGTCTGGAATGTAATGACATCGGTGTCACTCCCTCGTGTTTCAAGACCTAATTCACGCAACCCCTCTATCAACCGACTTTTAGATGCATTTATATTTTCTCTGAGTTTCCCATACCACTCTTTCTCTCTGAGAGCTGCTACAGTAGCTTCTTCAGCAAGCATGCTAATAGTGGAAACATCAGCGTAATAACTAAATTGCTTAGCAAGAGGACGAGAAAGTAATCCATATGAGATGTCTAGATTTTTCAGACCATAAAATGCAGAGAAATTACGTAAGATCAGAGCTTTCCCTGTTTGATGGAATACTCCACTGCCTCCTGAGAACAATAAAGAAGGAACCATGTCTGCGCTACGTTCATCGCAGATAAGAAATGCTCCGGCCCTCTCTAAACAAAAAAATAATTCCCGAAGCTCACTTTGAGATAAAGTATGTCCTGTAAAGCAATTAGGATTACTCACGACAACAATTTTTCCAGTTCCAGGACATGATTCGGAAAAAATATTTAAGTTTTGCTCTAGAGCTTTCCCGTAAGAAATTTCAATGATATTAAACCCGCGTTCTTTGAAACATTCTGAAATAATGCCATTTTTTTCGTAAGGGCATAAGAAATATGCTTCTGTAGCGCCCTTATTTTCTAGCATACGTAAAACGGGATGAAGAATCCCTTTCATCCCGTAACTTAATACTATTTCTTGTGGAGAAACACCCAACAGCTCTGAAAGAGTCTTTTTAAGAGAGACTTTTTTCCCCTTTTCCTCGCTATTAGTTGCGTCCAGGGTTTTTATAATAGCCTCCCGTACGGTCGGGGAAATTCCCCATTTTCCAGATACGAAATCCTCCACGCCTTAGGACTCCTCCTTCCTAACGGCACCATTAACTTTAGGCCCTAGTTGTTCTGTTGGAATAACTTCTACTCGCCCACCAAGTTGCTGGAGTTTTGTATCCATCTCTTCGTAACCACGCCAGACATGACCTATGTGATAGACACACGTTTCGTCTTGAGCTGCTAATCCTGCTAATATAAGGGCTGCACCAGCTCGCAGATCTGTGGCATTGACATCAGCTCCAACAAGATGATCGACGCCAGTCACAACAGCAGTGTTTCCTTGGAGTTCAATTTTTGCACCCATCCTGTTAAGTTCGTTAACATGTAAAAATCGAGCTTGGAAAACTCCTTCTTGAATAACACTGGCTCCATCAGCTAAGGCTAGTGTAGCCATAATCTGTGGCTGCAAGTCTGTAGGGAATCCAGGATATGGCATGGTTTTCAATGAAACGCCCTTAAGCCTTTCAATTGGATGCACAAGAACAGAGTCTTCTCTTACTGTAAAAGACGCTCCTCCCTCTTCTAATTTAGCTATGAGAGAATCTATGTGTTGCGGGATGATATCGTTAATTTTTATTTCTCCCCCGGTTATAATTCCGGCTAAAATATATGTGCATGTTTCAATCCTGTCAGGAATGACTGTGGTTTCAGAGTTTTGTAGTTCATCTACTCCCTTAATACGAACTACGCCTGTTCCATCCTCTTCTATTTGGGCACCCATCCTTTTTAAAGTTTGAACCAAATTAGTAATCTCCGGTTCGCGAGCTGTGTTTTCAAGTATAGTTTCTCCTTCTGCGAAAACAGCAGCCATTATTAAATTTTCTGTGGCTCCTACAGATGGGAAATCAAGATAAATACGGCATCCTTTCAGGCCATTGGCAGTTGCGTGTACAGCTCCGTGAATCAAGTCAATAGAGGCCCCCATTCGGGACAATCCCTTCAAGTGAAGGTCTATCGGTCTACTACCAATGGAACATCCTCCAGGTAAGGGAAGAACAGCACGACCGCAACGAGCAAGCAGCGGCCCTAAAACGAGAGAGGATGCTCTCATTTTGCGTACGAGATTTGTAGGTGTTTCCCAAGAGAGATCTTCGGGAACGGCAATAAACATTTCATCTTTTTCATACTGGATTTCAGCACCTAAATTTCGCAAAAGATCGGCCATTGTAAGAACATCATGTAGCCGGGGTGCTTTGTGAATATGAAGGGTGCCTCCTTTCAGAAGGAGAGAGGCAGCCATAATAGGTAAAGCAGCATTTTTGGCTCCTTGTGCAGATATTTCCCCCTTAAGAGGAATTCCACCTGAAATTTTCATTTTATAATCCACGATGATCACTCCTGATTTCCTAAGTTCATTTTAAAAAGCAGACGTTTGGTTAAAAAAATTACTTACATAGCATTCTATTTTTTTTGCAGCGGTTCCGTCTCCAAATGGGCTTTCACTTCTTTTTATAAGATTATCATATTCTGTCCCATTCGAAAAAAGACGGAGTGTTTCTTTTACTATTCGTTCCTTATCCGTACCTACAAGAATTCCAGTTCCATGGTCTATTGCTTCTGGACGTTCTGATATATTTCTCATGATAAGTACAGGTTTTTTGAGATAAGAAGCTTCTTCTTGCACTCCACCACTGTCACTAAGAATAAGATAGCTTCGTTTCATAGCCTGAACAAAATCAGGGTAATCAAGGGGTTCTGTAAAAATAACGCGATCCATATTCCCTAAGAATTTTTTGATAACCTCTCTTACTGTTGGATTTTTATGAAGAGGAATCAGAAAATATACATCAGGAAGTTTTTCTAAAAGTACCTGTATCGCCTCGCATATGTTTTCTAAGGGCTTCCCCCATGATTCACGACGATGTGCAGTCATGAGGATAAGAGGTGCCTGAGAAGGTATGGAATACATCCTTTCAGGAGAGTTTCCCCGTTTTTCATTGACGGTCCATGCCAAAGCGTCTATTACAGTATTTCCTGTAACAAAAATCTGAGTTTCTGCTACTTTTTCTGACAGTAAATTGTCCTTCGCATTATTAGTAGGGGCAAAGAAAAGAGTAGTTAGTCGATCAGTAAGTATTCGATTTGCTTCTTCTGGAAATGGTTGGTCTAAATTTCCACTTCGCAATCCGGCTTCAACATGCCCAACGGGGATTTTTCGATAAAAAGCAGACATAGAAGCCCCTAAAGTTGTCGTTGTATCTCCATGTACCAAAACGAGATCCGGTTTTTCCTTATCATAAATTTCCCCTGTTCCGACGAGTACTCGAGAAGTAATATGATCTAATGTTTGTCGGTCTTTCATAATATGTAGATTGACATCAGCTTTAATGTCGAAGAAAGAAAGAGCTTGGTCGAGCATATCAGTATGCTGACCTGTGGCAAGAACAAATGTTCTGAAAGCGGGATTTTCCTTCAAAGCTAAAATGACTGGAGCCATTTTTATAGCTTCCGGTCGGGTTCCTATTACACATATGATTGTACGTTTCATTTTTTCCTCCTTGTTTTTACTGGGCAAACTGAGTGAAACAGAACAATCCCAGCATAAGCAAGGCTCCTTGAAGAAGAGCCATAATACAGAGGGTCGAAATTGGCGAAAAACCACGATCAAGCAGTTGATAATGTAAATGCCCTCTATCTGGCAAAAAAGGTGAACTTCGACGAATTAGACGACGAAGAATCGATGTAAGGGTATCCAAAACAGGAACCCCTCCCCATAAAAGTAGCAAAACTATAAGTTCTGCAGCGTTAAAGTGTGCGTATCTCCCTTGCTGGTAAAAAGTATAAAGAAGCTGAGAAGCAAAAATATAGCCTAAAAGAGTACTGCCTCCATCCCCAAGAAAGGTTCTGGCTCGGGGAAAATTCCAATGTAATACTCCGATTGCTGTCGCTGCTATAGGCCACCACATATCTGGAATACCAATTTGAGAAGCTATCAATGCCGCAATAACAAACATAAAGAGACAAAGTCCGTTCAAACCATCAATTATATTATAAGCGCTTGTTACACCGGCGATCCAAATAATAAGTAATATTCTATAGGGAAAATATATATCTAAAGGCAACAATACGATGCTTGCTGCAAAAAAATGCAAAAACAGTCTGATTGTTGGATTTAAAGATTTAATATCATCCCAGTATCCACAAAGGAAAACAATAGTTGCTCCTGTGGAAGAAAGCTTAAGGAACAAACTATCAGGTGCTCCGAGGAGACCCCATAGTAGATATCCCATCCACAATACTATACCAGCACCGCGAGGAATAATCCCTAAATGGTGTTTTCTTCCGCCAGGAGTATCTATTATTCTGTATCTGTTAGATAACTTCATTGAGAGAGGAGTCATTCCAACTCCCCATCCCAACATCAGAATACAAATAAAAAGAAGTCGAATCACAGCGGCACTCTATACTATTTCGTTCCGAAAAGTCGATCCCCGGCATCACCTAAACCTGGGACAATATATCCGTGATCATTAAGGTGATCATCTAAGGCTGCAGCATATACGTCCACATCCGGATGGGTGCTGTGGACTTTTTCAACTCCCTCCGGAGCAGCGATAAGGCAAACAAGAGATACTTTGCGTGCTCCCTTGGCTTTAACAAGGCTGATTGCTGCAGTAGCAGATCCACCTGTTGCAAGCATGGGATCGAGGATAAAAATATCACGATCATCGATGTCATTAGGAAGTTTGCAATAATATTCAACTGGCTCAAGAGTTTCAGGATCTCTATATAATCCGATATGTCCCACTTTGGCGTTAGGAATAATCTGAAGAATTCCATCGACCATACCGAGTCCAGCTCGTAAAACTGGGACGATAGCAAGTTTTTTACCTTCGAGGGTATAACCGATTGTTTTTTCGATGGGTGTTTCAACTTCTACTTTTACAAGCGGTAAATCACGTGTAATCTCATAAACCATAAGTCCGGCTATTTCCTGAACAAGTTCTCTGAATTCTTTGACTGATGTGTTTTTGTTTCTGATAATACTTACTTTGTGTTGAACAAGAGGATGGTCAAATATTACAATTCGACCTTCTCCTTCATGAGAGCGGCTTGGGACTAACTTATTTTCAAAACGACGAATTTTCTCTATGCGTTTTTCGTGGCGATCTCCTTCAAATTCAGTTTCAAGCCAAGTGTCAGCAATATCAAAAGCTTGTTTTTCACTGATGATCCGACCACCCATTGAAAGTATATTCGAATTATTGTGGAGCCTACTTAAACGAGCTAATTCAGTAGTGTCACATAAAGCGGCGTAAGCGCCAGGTACTTTATTTGCGGCTATTGTCATGCCTATTCCGCTTCCACATACAAGAATTCCTCTATCAGTTTCATTTCCAGCGACGCTTTCCGCCACAGCGAATGCGATATCGGGATAATCGCAAGAAACAGAGTCAGTATCTGTACCATAATCAATAACAGTATGCCCATTCATTTCTAAATGTTTTTTAAGCGCAGATTTAACACAAAAACCAGCATGATCTGAGCCTAGAGCTATTTTCATTTCTTTACCCCCTGAGAGCCATAATTTTTTGATCCGCAATATAATAACACGTAAAAAGGAGTCTTTGCCGTATTTTAAACGGAAAAGACTCCTTTATTTTATACCCTTCCTTTTTCAGAATAAAACATTTTTAGCTCAAGAGGGTAAGCATAACGGACGCAGCGACGGCAGTGCCGATAACACCAGCCACGTTGGGTCCCATAGCGTGCATAAGCAGGAAGTTGCCAGGATTCTCTTTCTGACACATTCGCTGTACCACTCGTGCCGCCA
>NZ_JAYFQR010000014.1:0-91927 GCF_034926885.1 Aminobacterium sp. | reverse complement strand
CCTTCTTCTTCCATGCCGGAAGCAATCCTGAAAAGGGACAGACCTATCCTCACCACAATTCGAAGTTTGATATCGATGAAGATACGTTGTGGATAGGGTCAGCTCTTTTTGCACATTTCGCTTTGAACTGGCAGAAATAAGTATTTAAACTAATAAGGCTAGGTATTATAAATAAAAACAAGCAGGAATTCTTTATTTGATTCCTGCTTGTTTTGTATTTCCTATTTTTTCGGAAGAGTGATTTCAAAGATGGTTTGACCGCCATTCGGAGAAATTAAAACGATGTCTCCATCGTGTGCTGTAAAAATTCGTTTCGCTATAGCTAACCCTAATCCATAGCCGCCAGCACCCCATTGTCCCCGAGCTCGATGGCTGTCTCCTCGTCGAAAACGATCGAAAATAGAAGCAGCAGCTTCTTCTGAAATTCCGATGCCATTATCTTCAACTCGAAGAACCCACAGCGCATCTTTTTCTGAAAGGTCGATTCTGATATGACCTCCATGCCCATCTCCATATTTTTCTCGCACATATTTTATTGCGTTATCGAGAATATTTCGTATTGCTCTTGATAAATCTCCGCTTTGCCCCACCATGAGCGCTTTTTCAGGAATCTCTTTTTCTATGAGTATCGATCTCCCTAATGGATGATGTGCATATTCCTCAAGAAGTGTATTTATGATAAGAGATAAATCTAGTTCTTCCTTTTTTTCCTGAGGAAGTTGGCTTTCTAGGCGGGAAAGTAAAAGAAGATCATCAACTAATTGTGTCATTCTTTCCTGTTGCTGAATGATGGATTGCAGATGATTTTGAACCTCTTCGTTTTCTTGAAATTCTTCCTGTAAATATTCAGCTGTAAGACGAATGGTCGTTAAAGGTGTTTGAAATTCATGCCCAGCATCTGCAATAAAATCTCGTCGTGCCTCTTCTAGCCGAACTTCTTCTGTTAAGTCTGTAATGACAAGCAACGGTCCGCTTACTGTTTGGCGTGCATAGAGATTCAGGTGGCGACCTCCTGAGCCAAGCTCGGGCATTTCCACCGTTATTGCATGTTCAATCCCTTCCTTGGATTCCTGAATAAGGGGGTAGATATCACCACAAGTAAGGAAACGTTCTATCGGCTGACCTTCTTCCATCGTTGTTTTGATACCAAGTAAGTTGTGGGCTTCATTATTTGCATACCGTAAACGATTGTCATTATCGAGCAAAATAACACCTACAGGTAGAGAGGAAACAATGCGGGAAAGAGTTGTTCTCTCTATGTTGAGCTCTTCCAGCGCACCTTTCAGAC
Organism: Aminobacterium sp.; assembly: GCF_034926885.1. Classification (NCBI taxonomy): domain Bacteria; kingdom Thermotogati; phylum Synergistota; class Synergistia; order Synergistales; family Aminobacteriaceae; genus Aminobacterium; species Aminobacterium sp. The sequence goes on along the minus strand of NZ_JAYFQR010000014.1, from coordinate 90,639 downwards.
GAGATGACATCGTTTGAAGAGATTCAGAGAGACGTTGAAGCTCAGTATCTGCCATAAGAGGGAAACTTGCTTCTTTCCCTTCGGTAATTGAATGAGCAGCAGAGACAATGCGTTCAAGAGGAGCAAAAAAACGTCGTATAATCCATAGCTCAAGCCCAAAGATAAGAAAGGCTGCAATAATAATGTACGATAGAAAACGAAGACGTACATTCAAGAGAGCTTCTTTCAGGGAATTCAGGGGACGTGCAATACGAATAAAAAGAGGTCCCTCGTTTCCCTCTATTTTGCGCACTACATACACGAGATGAGTTCCCAACGTTTGACTGTACCGAGATATTGTTCCGACGCCCTCTTGGTCAGCTTGTCGAACTTCCGGTCGATTTTTATGGTTGTCGAGGGTCTCTGTGTCTGTAGCGCTATCGAGTATTACACGTCCGTTAGTGTTAATAATTGTAACTCGGCTTCCAAGTGTTTCTTGCCATTGTTTAAAATCTCTTTGGAAAACGTTGTATCCATCACTGCGTATTATGTGAGCGACAACGGCAGTCTCTTTCGTAAGTTGATCAGTGGCGTCATCTATGAGCTGTTGTTTCATTATGCCTGATACCAAAAACCAACTGATAGCAAAGGCTGCGATGGTAACGATGGCGAGTACTGCTGTAATTTTTCCCTTTAAGGTGTTCATGCCCTAATCCTCCCAAACGATTCGATATCCTCGGCTGCGCAATGTTTGTATTTCGAGAACAGGACGTTTCTCATCGTCTATTTTTCTTCGAAGCCTAGAAATATGCACGTCTAGTGTGCGCGTGTCACCGCCATAAAGATTCCATATTTTCCCTAAGAGCTCATCTCGACTGACAGTTTTTCCGAAACGTCGAGTGAGCAGTTCAAGAATACGAAATTCTGTAGGGCTTAAATCCAGAGTTTTTTCCCGTAAAGTAACTGACTGACTCTCTAAATCCAAGGCTAACTCTTTATTTGTAATCTGCCGCATTTCTTGACTTGTCTGGTTTCTGCGCTGAAGTACTCCGACCCGTGCAACAAGTTCTGCCAGAGAGAATGGCTTTTTCATATAATCATCAGCGCCAAGTTCCAGACCTTCAACAACATCCATTTCTCCTCGTCTGGCAGTGAGCATAATTATGGGAATAGTAGCAGTTTCTTTGTTGCTCTTAAGTCGTCGACAGACTTCCCACCCATCCATGCGAGGAAGCATAAGATCAAGAATAATAAGGTCAGGGCGAGAGGCAAAAGCCAAATCTAAGGCTGTATCACCATCAGAGGCGACCAGTGTTTCATATCCGCGTCGTTTGAGAGCTTGAGAAACTATATCTTGAATGCCTTTCTCATCGTCAACGATTAAAATTCTGCTATCATTCACGGTCTATGCTCCTTTGGACGTCTATATGCAGATGCTTTTACAGTCTTTCCTGTAATGATATAGACGACTCTTTCTGCCACGTTTGTAATATGGTCGCCGGCACGTTCCAAAGTTCTTGCTACATTGAGAAGTAGTGTAGCTTGTTCTATTCTTTGAGGTCGTTCCATCATGAGAAGCAGGAGTTCCCTCATGATCTGCTTTTCAAGATCGTCAATAATATCGTCAAGAGGAAAGACCCGATAAGCCATAGCGTCATTTTTGTTTTCTAAAGCTTCAAGACTTTTTTCGAGCATATCAGAAAGAATATCAACCATACGAGGAATATCGATAAGAGGCTTCATAAGCTCTTTATCTGCAACTTCGATGGCTGCTTTGGCAATATTACTTGCATAATCTCCTAATCGTTCGAGATCAACGGCCATGTGCATCAAAGAAGAGACCGTGCGCAGATCTTCTCCGAGAGGCTGAAAACGCGCTGTAAATTGCATACAGGCCATGTCTATATCGGCGGCGAGGTCATCTATGGCGTCATCTCTTTTTATAATTTCTCGTGCCACATCAGCATTTTGGTTTTTTAGAGCCCAGACTGCTCTGGCAAGAGATTCTTCTGACATTTTCCCTAACCGTGTCAACATCCTAATAAGTTCTGTCAATTCAGTTTCAAGTTGTCTTCTGGTATTAATCTGGTTCATCCTTAGTCACTTCCTTCCCTCAAGGGGCTTTCTCGTTTAACCAAATCGTCCAGTAATGTAATCTTCTGTGCGCTTGTCATCTGGAGATGTAAAAAGTTTTGGAGTTTTTCCATATTCAATAAGATCACCCATAAGGAAAAATGCCGTGTAATCTGAGATACGAGCTGCTTGCTGCATATTATGGGTAACAATAATAACAGTGTATCTTTCTTTAAGGGTTCTCACAAGTTCTTCAATCCTGGCTGTAGCCATTGGGTCAAGAGCACTCGTCGGTTCGTCCATAAGCAGAACCTCTGGCTCTGTAGCAATGGCTCTCGCAATACAAAGACGCTGTTGTTGTCCTCCTGAGAGACCCAGCGCTGAAGATTTTAACTTATCTTTTACTTCACTCCAGAGAGCTGCTCCTAAAAGGCTTTTTTCTACAATATCATCAAGCTTTTCTCGTGATTTTATTCCATTGAGGCGAGGTCCATATGCAACATTATCGTATATTGACATAGGAAAAGGGTTAGGTTTTTGAAAGACCATGCCGACTTGGCGGCGTAGTGTAATAACGTCAGTGGATAGGGCATAAATGTCTTTCCCTTCAAGAAAAATTTTTCCTTCGATTTTTGCTCCTGGTATAAAGTCGTTCATTCTGTTAAGGCAACGTATGAAACTGCTCTTTCCACATCCGGAAGGGCCAATAAGAGCTGTTACTGTTTTGCTGAAAATGTCGATGTTGATGTCGTGTAAAACTTGGTTATTGCCATAATATAAGTTAAGATTTGAAACGACAAGTTGTGGTTTTGTCATCTATACCTACTCCTTGCTTGCAATTTAGCGTCCGCTTTGTCTTAAACGGGCGCGCATTATAACTCCAATGGCACTTATTCCAAGAACAAAAGCCAGAAGTACGAGTACTGTTCCATATTGTATAGGCCGTGTGAGTGTAATGTTCGTACCTTCTGTAGCGAGTACCATAATATGATAGGGCAAGGCCATAACTTCATCGAAAAGGCTTGTCGCAACACTTGGAGTGAAATAGGCTGCTCCGGTAAAAATGATAGGAGCCGTCTCTCCAGCTACCCGTCCGATGCTTAAAATCCCTCCTGTAATGATGGTGGAAGAAGCAGAAGGAAGAACAACTTTCCAGATAGTTTGCCATTTGGATGCTCCAAGAGCATAGGAGGCGTCTCTATAATCTTGAGGCACAGCGAGAAAAGCCTGCTCCGAAGCGGTTACTATAAGGGGCAAAGCCAGACAGCCTAATGTGAGGCCAGCTGAGAGCAGAGAAGAACCAAATCGTAGCAATATAACGAAAAGGGATAGACCGAAAAGGCCAAAAACGACAGAAGGCACGCCGGCAAGAGATCGTATTGCCAGGCGTAGAAGCGAAGTAAAACGTCCTCTCTTCGAATATTCCGCTAAATATAGACCTGTAGCAATTCCAACAGGAAGAGCAAAGAACATAGAGACAAGAACAAGTTGCAATGTGCCTATAAGAGGGGTGCTGATTCCTCCACGAGTCATATTATCCCTGGGAGATTCTGTTAAGAAACTCCACGAAAGAACCTGATATCCGTTAACGAATATATATGTAATAATCGCCAGGAGCAAAAAAACAATAAGCCCTGTTGCGCTCCATAGCAGGATCGTCATAAGTTGGTCTAAAGCCTTGCGTTTGGTCATGATGATTTCACCTTCCTTTTACTTTCAATCCAGCTTGAAAGAAGGTTTATTCCGAGTGTAATGAGTAAAAGTATCAGTCCTGCGAAGAAAAGCGCATGATAATGAGTGGATCCTACCGGGGTTTCTCCCATTTCGGCTGCAATAGTAGAGGTCAAGGGACGAACGGGGTCAAAAAGAGAGATAGGGATAAGTGCTGCTCCTCCCGCAGCCATGAGGACGACCATCGTTTCTCCCATTCCGCGCATAATTCCGAGTAAGCAGGCAGAAAGAATGCCTGGAAGAGCTGCGGGAAAGACGACTTTGCTGATTGTTTCCCAGCGAGTAGCTCCCAGAGCGAATGACGCGTTACGTATCTCTCGTGGTACTGCTGAAAGAGCTTCTTCTGCAAGGGATCCGACGATAGGAATGATTAAAAAACCCAATAGTATTGATGCGTTTAAGAGATTGAGGCCTGAGAGAATAGCAAAACGGCTTTGAAGCCAAGGGGCAATAACGACCATGCCAAGAAATCCAAGAATAATCGAAGGGAGGAAGCCCAGAAGTTCCAGAATCGGTTTTAATATATTTTTCATTTTTTGAGAAGCTATTTCTGAAATAAAAATAGCAATGAACAAACTTATTGGAAGGGCTATGAGTGATGAAAGAAGAGTTACTGCTACGGAGCCGGCAATAAGGGGCAACATCCCCAGTGCTGGTGGCGTTTCTGTAGGATACCAGTCTGTTCCAGCCACTATTGATGATAATGTTGTTTCTTTCAACACGGGAAGTCCTTCCTTTATAAGAAAAAGAAGGATAAACAGCATAACAAAGATGCCGACAGATGAAATTGACATAATAATGATAGCTGGTGTTCGTTCTTTTTTCATAGGCATCACAAATCCTTTTTTGAGAATATATTCTCTTGAGAAGCAGGCAAGAATTCGCCTGCCGGGAACAGGCGAATTCTTGTTGTGCTTATTTATGATTAACGAAGAGGCACAAAACCTGCTTCTCCGACTATTTTTTGTCCGTCATCGCTAAGAACGAAATTGATAAAGTTTAGGGGCTCCCCTGTCGGCCACCCTCTGGTGAACATGTACAGATAGCGAGATACAGGATATGTTCCATTTAGTGCATTTGCTTTATTACCTTCAATTCCCTCTACTTTGATAGGTTTAACGGAGTCGTTCATATATCCTAAACCGATATATCCAATAGCATTCTCATTTTTAGCGACAGTTTGTACCATAGCTCCGTTGGATGCGACGACGAGTGCTCGTTTGTCCACTCGTTCTTTGTGAAGAATTTTTTCTTCCCACGTTTCATATGTTCCAGAGCTCGTATCTCTGCTAACAACTGCTATTGGTTTGTTGGGGCCGCCGACTTCTTTCCAGTTTTTGATTTTGCCCATATAGATTTTTTTGAGTTGTTCTATAGAAAGGTCTTGAACAGGATTTGATGTATGAACTACAGGAATAAGTGCATCCATCGCTACAGCGAAGGGAACAGGATAAGCACCATTCTCAACAGCTGCTTTGACTTCTGTGTCTTTTATGAATCTTGAAGAATCAGCTATATCTGTTGTTCCATCAATTATAGCTTTAATACCATTACCGCTTCCACCACCAGAGACAGTAATGGCTACTTCTGGGTGCGCTGTCATATACTTTTCAGCTGCGGATTGAGCAATGGGAAGAACTGTTGTGGAACCTTTGATAACAAGTTCTGCGGCTAAGGCTGCACCACTTACGGCTAAAACAGCAACAAGTGCTGCACCGGCTATTAATTTCTTCATCTCTTAAAGACCTCCTCGTATGTCTTTTTTCTTTTTGTTACGTTGAGACATAGTATAAGGACCTTATGTAACGAACGTGTCTCGCATTTGTAACAATAATGTTAAGAACATAGGTGTCTTTTTGCCTTTTTCCCCTTGATTTTTAACCATAAGCATGTCTTAATAGCATATAAGGTTCACATGACGGCTAGTTGGTCCTCAATGCGGAACGAGGTGTTTGGGAATGGGGTCTTTTCAAGGTTTAAAGTTAGGAATTAATGATACGATTTCGGTTACAACACATGAACTTCATAAAGGTGATTCACTCTTCATAAACGATAGTTTATCCATTCAGATTCAAGAAACTATTCCAGCGGGACATAAAGTAGCGTTAAAAAAAATAGAATTGGGCGAGAACGTTATAAAATACGGTCATTCTATTGGTATAGCCACAAAAAACATTGAGAGCGGAGATTGGGTCCACACCCATAATCTTTCTACGGCTCTCGAAGTTGAATGGTCTTCACGATGGCATTATGTTCCCCCTCAGATCACTCCTCCTTTTCAGACAAAAAATTTTATGGGATATCGACGTTCTACAGGTCGCGTTGGAATTCGAAATGAATTATGGGTTATTCCTACAGTAAGTTGTATCAACGATGTTTTACGAAATCTTATTCCTCAGTACGAAGCTCCTCAATGGGTTGATAGAGTCAGAGTTTTAGCTCATCCATATGGTTGTTCTCAACTTGGTGATGATTTTGAATATACGTTACGTGCCCTTTCTGGCCTGGCTTTTAATGGGAATGCTGCTGGAGTTTTAGTTGTAGGTATGGGATGTGAAAATTTACAGATTTCTTATATGAAAGATCGTCTTTCTAATCATCCTAACGTTGAATATACCGTTTTGCAAGAAGAAACAGATGATCAAGAAGCTCTTTTTTCACGTCTTGATTTGTTAGCAGAGAGAAGTCAGGTTTTGAGGCAGGAATGCCCTCTTTCAGATCTCGTGGTAGGCGTGAAATGTGGAGGTAGTGATGCCTTTTCGAGCATTACAGCCAATCCTCTCGTAGGGCTTTTCTCTGATTATCTTACATCTTGGGGTGGAACTCTTCTTGCTACAGAAATCCCTGAAATGTTTGGAGCAGAGGATATCCTTACTTCTCGTATAGAAGATGAAAGTGTTTATCTGCGTTTCGTAGAAATGATCAATTGGTTTAAAGAATATTTTACGTCTTATCATCAGCCGGTTTATGAAAATCCTTCACCTGGTAACAAAGAAGGCGGAATTACAACTTTGGAGGAAAAATCTTTGGGCGCAGTCGAAAAAACTGGGTCAGGTCTCATTTCAGATGTTTTAGGATATGGAGAACAATATAAACGTCCAGGTGTAAATATTGTTTTTAGCCCCGGTAATGATCCCGTTTCTGTTACATCTCTTGCTGCCAGCGGAGCTGTTTTAACTCTCTTCACAACGGGACGGGGTACGCCATACAGTTCTGCTGTTCCGTCGATAAAAATTGCTACGAATACAGCTCTTTACAACAAGAAGAAAAATTGGATGGATTTTAATGCAGGTCGTCTTCTTGAAGGGGAGGAGTGGCAACCTTTACTTGGAGAGTTAATTGATATGGTTATTAATGTTTCAAATGGCCGACCAACCTGTAATGAACATTTGAATATAGGAGAAATCGGTCTTTTTAAGCACGGAGTGATTTTATAAAAAGAGGAAGGGGGTTCTATTCTTTATTAGGGGAATAACGCAGTAGGGTAGGCTTTTGTACACTATTTTTAAGGAGGATGTTTTTCGTGAAGATGATGAAATTCGTTCGTACTATGATTCTTACAGCATTAGTGATGGTCATGTGTTCCTCCATGGCTTTTGCCGCAACCACATTGAAAATAGCGAATTATTTTCCTGTGGATCATCCAGCCAATAAAGTACTTGCTGAAGTCTTTAAGCCTATGGTTGAAGCTAAAACCAATGGCTCTTTGCAGGTTCAGGTTTTCCCAAACAATCAGCTTGGTGCTGAGCAGGAGTTTGTAGAGGGAGTACAGCTCGGAACTATTGAAATGGCTCTTACAGGAAATCTTTGGGAAAATACTGTAGATCTTTTTAAGCTGCTTCAGCTTCCCTATATGTTTAATAGCTACGAACATGCAGACGCTGTCTTTAACGGCCCCATCGGAGAAAAAATTTATGAAAGCCTTAAGCCCCTCGGTGTAAAAATACTTGGTGCTTTCCCGAGAGGATTCAGAGTGATTTCTAATAACAAAAAGCCCATTAATTCCATCGAAGATTGTAAGGGCATCAAAATCAGAGTTTGGCAGGGTGAAGTTATTATTAAATTAATGCAGGGTTTTGGATTCAGCACTGTCGTTATGCCTATGAGTGAGGTCTTCACTGCTTTGCAGCAGGGTGTTGTTCATGGACAGGATAACCCTCTCATGACCTCCTATTATGCAGGTTGGTACGACGTTCAGAAATATGTTGCTATGACAAATCACATTTTTGGTTTCCAGTATTTTGTAATTAACCAGAAAGTTTGGGATAAGCTCTCTGCAGAAGAGCAGGCTGCCGTTAATGAAGCAACAAAAGCTTCTATCGCAGAGATCACAAAACTGACAAAAGCTGAAGAAAAGGATGTTTTACAGAAAACTATAGATAAAGGCCTCGAAGTAACATATCCTGACCTGAAGCCTTTTGTGGAAAGTGCACAGCCTATTATCGACAGTTATGTTAAGAGTTGCCCAGAAGCAGCTCCCTTCATTGAGCAGATTCGAGAGGTAGGCAAACAGTTCGAAAAATAAGATGTAAATAAACGTCACTTTTCCCGGCAGAAAATAGGTGAGTTGCATATCTTTTCTGCCGGAATTTTCTATTAGGGAGAATATGGCGAGAGGAGCTCGTTTTTATATGAAGAGTGTTATAAATGCCCTGTATCGCTTAATGTATCGCTTCGCAGATGGTATGGCGATCTTCATGCTTGGGGTCATGGTTTTTTCTGTTTTTACAAATGTCATTTTTCGCTTTTTTTATATGGCCTTCCCATGGGTGGATGAGGTGAGCCGTTTTGCTTTTGTATGGATGTCTTTCATGGCTATAGTTTCTGGACTCCGCATAGGTCTTCATCCTGCTTTTGATGTTCTTGTCACAAATACGCATGGTGTTGCGGGAAAGATTTTGCGAACGGCTATATCTGTTTGTATTGTTGTTTTCCTTGGCTTCTTGTTAAAGGGTGGAATTGATTATATTTCAAGAATCTACGTTCAGAAGACGTCTATTCTTGTTATTTCCGTAGCGTGGCAGTATTCTGCTGTTCCCATTGCAACAGTGATGATGCTTTTAGAAATGGTTCGTCAGATTATGCGTATTTGGACTTCGAAAGTGGAGGAAGCCTGATATGGTTGTATTGTTAGCTTTTCTTGGTTCGTTATTAGGATTTACTATTGTTGGTGTTCCCATTGGTTTTGGAATAGGACTTTCTGCGTTGGTACTTATGTTTGTAACGGGAACAGTTGAGCCTATGGTTCTCGCGCGCAGAATGATTACTGGAGTAGATGTGTACACCCTTTTGGCTATTCCTTTCTTTATGCTTGCAGGGGAGATTATGAACAAGGCTGGATTAGTTCATGATATTTTGCTTTTTGCCAATGCCCTTGTTGGTCGAGTTAAAGGGGGCCTTGCCTATGTCAATGTTGTGGCAAGTATGCTTTTTGCTGGCATAAGCGGTTCTGCTGTTGCCGATACTGCGGCTTTGGGATCTCTGGAAATTCCCATGATGGAAAAAGGCGGATATGACAGAAATTTTTCAACAGCCATTACTGCTGCCTCTTCTGTCATAGGTCCTATTATTCCACCGAGTGTTCCCATGATTATTTTGGGATCTATAGCTCAAATTTCTATTGCAAAACTTTTTCTTGGTGGTGCCATTCCAGGACTTCTTATCGGTATTGCCCTTTTAACCGTTTCTTATTTTGTTGCCCGTAAAAATAATTACCCAGTAAGTGAAAAGGTAGGGTTCCGAGATTTCCTAAAAGTTTTCAGAAAGACCATATGGGCGTTGATTCTTCCCCTTATTATTTTAGGGGGGATTTTGGGGGGAATATTTACAGCAACGGAGGCGGGAGCTGTTGCCGTCGTTTATGCTGTTGTCGTATCATATTTCCAATACAACGTAAAATGGTCTGCTTATCCGGAAATATTGAAAAGAGCTTCTTTGAATACTGGTGTCGTTATGTTGGTTTGTGCTTCAGCTATGGCTTTAACATGGTTTCTTGCTGTAGCGCAAGTTCCTCAACTTCTTACGAATATAATAATGAATATCACAGAAAACAAGTTGGCATTTTTGCTCATCCTTAACATCCTTCTCTTCCTTGTTGGCATGGTTATCGATTTAACACCTGCATTGTTCCTTCTTGTTCCTATCCTTTTGCCGGTGTGCAGAAGTTATGGAATTGACGATATTCACTTTGGTGTCATTATGGTTACTAATTTATGCGTAGGACTTATAACTCCTCCAGTCGGAACGGTTCTTTATGTAACAAACTCCATTTCAAAAGTATCTTTAGGAGCATTGGTGCGGTCTCTTCTCCCTATGTATATTGCCCTTTTTGCCGTTGTGTTGTTGGTGACGTATGTGCCTCAGATTGTTCTGTGGCTTCCCTCTCTGATGTAAGTGAGAGATAAAGGGGTGATGTAAATGTCTGAAAAAAACAGGGTACAGGTTCTTCAGAAAGCAATAGCCGTTTTAGAAGACCTATCAGATCGACGAGAACCAGTAGGATTGACAGAAGTAGCAAAAGCGACAGAGCTTTCTAAAACCACAGCTTATCGCATTCTTTCAACTTTTGTAGAGAGTAATATCCTTATGAAGGATATTCATGGGCGCTACCAGATCGGGCCTGCTGTAGTGAAGTGGGCTGCGACTTATAACAGACGATCGGGATTGCTTGAAATGTCTCGTGATGTTTTAGAAATCATGAGGGACTATTCAGGGGAAACAATCCATCTTTTCGTTTTTGAAAATGGGAGAGCCTATTATCTCGAAAAACTTGAAAGTCCAAGTCCATTGGTTATGCGATCTAAGGTTGGAGCGGAGCTTCCTCTGTATAGTACAGCAGGAGGAAAAGCTATTCTTTCAGCCTTACCTCTTGAGCGTATAGAATCGTATCTCAAAAAAACTGTTTTAATAGAGCGAACGACAAATACTATCACCGATCCTGAAGAGTTAATTCAGCAACTTAAAATATATAAAACACGTGGATATAGTGAAGAAAATCAGGAGAATGAAGAGGGAATTCGTTGTGTTGCGGTTCCTATTGTTGATAGTAATGGTTTCCCTCTGGGAGCAGTGAGTGTGTCTGCACCGGCATATCGTTTTGATGATAAAAAGGCCGTAGTTTTAGGCCGTAAACTGGCACAAGAGACAGCGAAAATATCTCTTCGTATCAATCGGCGTCATTTAGAAACTATTAAGGAGGGATTCTAATGACATGTATTAAAAAGTATGAGGTCCTTTCGGCAGTAGAGGAACAGGGAATAGTAGGAATTATACGCACAGAAAATATAGAAAAAGGCATCGCAATGGCTGATGCCATGTTTGATGGAGGATTAAAGGTCGTTGAAGTTTCTATGACCTTTCAGGGCGCTTTGGATATAATGCGCACGACAGCTGAACGACATAAAGGAAAAGATCGCTTTGTGGGGGCAGGAACTGTTGTAGACGAGGCGACTGCCAGAATGTGCATTGTTAGCGGGTCTGAGTTTGTTGTTTCTCAAAGCCTTCACGATGATGTTGTTCGGACATGTAATAGATATGGTTTGCCTTGTATGCCTGGCATTGGAACGGTTTCAGAATTAATGCATGCCATGGAGCTTGGTGTAGATGTTGTCAAGGCTTTTCCTGGAAGTGTCTTGGGGCCACAGTTCATTAAGGCTGTTCACGGCCCGGTTCCTTATGCCAATATTATGCCAGTGGGAGGCGTGTCTCTCGATAATATGAAAGATTGGTTTAAGGCCGGAGCATTTGCTGTCGGGTTGGGAAGTGCTTTGACTAAACCCTCTGGAACTGATGGCGGTTACGATGCTGTACGAGAGACTACCGAAAAAGTTTTAGAGGAAATAGCTAGGATCAGAGCGAGTTTAAAGTAAGAGGAAGGGTGAGTTTTTATGGCTAAGTTTGTTACTTTTGGGGAAATAATGATGAGGTTAACACCTCCTGATCATGAAAAAATTCTGCAAACACCTAAGTTCGTAGCAACTTTTGGAGGCGCAGAGGCCAATGTTGCTGTTGCTTTATCCAACTATGGTGAGGATGCTGCCTTTGTAACAGTTGTTCCAGATAACCCCATCGGAGAGGGCGTTATTCACGAACTACGTGGCTTTGGTGTAGAGACTTGCTTTATTCGTAAAAGCGGAGATCGCCTTGGAATATATTTCACAGAAACTGGCTCGTGTATGCGTCCCTCAAAAGTTATTTATGACCGAGCGCACTCTGCTATCGCAGAAGTAAAACCTGGCGATTTTAATTGGGACACTATTCTGGAAGGAACCAAGTGGTTCCACGTAACAGGTATTACTCCTGCTATTGCTGAAGGAACAGCCGATGTGACCCTTGAGGCACTCAAAAAATGTAAGGAGAAGGGGATTACAGTTTCTTGCGATTTGAATTATCGTAAAAAGCTGTGGAAATGGGGCAAGAAGCCTATAGAAGTTATGCCTGAACTCATGAAGTATGTAGATGTAGTAATTGCCAACGAAGAAGATTGCCAGAAGTGTTTAGGCATAGAGGCAGACGTAGATGTAACTTCCGGATCCCTTGATGTCGATAAATATAGAGTTCTAAGTCAGAAAATGTTGCAACAGTTTCCCAGCGTTAAATATCTTGCCGTAAGCTTGCGCGAGAGCGTTAGTGCTGATTGGAATAACTGGTCAGCTATCTTGGCTGAGCCAGGAGAAGTGCATGTGAGTAAAAAGTATGAAATTCGCCATATCGTAGATCGTATAGGCGGAGGAGATTCCTTTGGCTCAGGCCTGATTTACGGGCTCAATCACTTTGAGACTCCACGAGAAGCGCTGGAGTTTGCAGTAGCAGCTTCGGCATTGAAACATACTATTTATGGAGATTTCAACAGAGTATCAGTACAGGATGTTATGACGCTTGCTGGGGGAGATGCCAGCGGGCGAGTTCAACGTTAATAAACGGAGAGAATAATGAGTAAAATCGCACGCCTTGAACTGTTCAAAGTTCCACCACGTTGGCTCTTTTTGAAGATTACCACAGATGATGGTGTTGTTGGCTGGGGAGAACCTGTCGTAGAAGGTCGAGCCTCAACAGTGGCTGCAGCCGTTCGGGAGATGGAAGAATATCTTGTGGGGCGGGATCCTACGGAAATAGAAGACCTCTGGCAAGTGCTCTATCGGGGGGGGTTTTATAGAGGTGGGCCCGTTCTTATGAGTGCTATTTCTGGAATAGAACAAGCACTATGGGATATTACCGGAAAAATATATGGGCTGCCCGTCTATAAAATGTTAGGTGGTGCTGTGCGCCAAAAAATTCGTGTCTATTCATGGATTGGCGGAGACAGACCATCAGATGTGGCAGCTGAGGCCCGGGAAAAGTATCAAGCAGGAATGACAGCCATAAAAATGAATGCGACAGAAGAGATGGGCTGGATAGATTCTTATAAAAAGGTAGACGATGTTCTGGCTAGAGTTCAGGCTATACGAGACGTTCTTGGCGAGAAAATCGACATAGCTCTTGATTTTCACGGTCGTGTTCACAAGGCTATGGCCAGAATATTAATGAAAGAGCTTGAGCCTTATCGACTTATGTTTGTGGAAGAGCCGGTGCTTGTAGAGAATAGAGAGGCATTTTTGGAATTACGTCGCCATGCAACTATGCCTATTGCTACGGGAGAGAGAAATTTTGGGCGATGGGATTTTAAAACTCTTCTAAAAGATGGAGCAGTGGATATTATACAACCTGATTTAAGCCATGCTGGCGGAATCTGGGAAGTTCGTAAGATTGCTGCAATGGCAGAGGCGTATGATGTTGCTCTGGCTCCTCATTGTCCTTTGGGCCCCATTGCATTGGCAGCATGCTTACAAGTGGATTTCTGCACGCCGAATGCTGTTATTCAGGAACAGAGCTTAAGCATTCATTATAATGTGGGAGCTGATTTGCTCGATTATCTTGAAAACCCAGCTCTCTTTGAGTATGAGAATGGATATGTAAAACTTCTTACGGCTCCAGGTTTGGGAATAGAGATTAACGAAGATGTTGTTCGAAAACGAGCTGACGAGGCTCTCGCTTGGAAAAATCCGATCTGGAGACTTGAAGACGGTACTATTGCCGAATGGTAAATTTATATTAACTATGTTGGATTTGCAGAGCGAGGCACCCATTTGAGGTGCCTCGCTCTTTTCTCTTTTAGAAAGCTGGAACGACTCCGCCATTGTATTTTGAAAGAATAAATTCAGCGACTTTTTCCGAGCGTAGATATTTGATAAGAACCTCAAATTTTTTATCGTTTTTGTGATCTTCCCGTACAGCTACTATATTAACGTAAGGAGATTCGCTCCCCTCTATTAGAAGTGCGTCTTTTGTCGGATTGAGACCGGCCTCCAGAGCATAATTACCATTAATGATAGCTCCATCTACGTCAGGAAGAACTCGTGGAAGCTGTGCTGCCTCTATGGCTTTGAAACGAAGTTTCTTGCTGTTTTCAACAATGTCGAGTTCAGTAGCTTCTAAGCCTGCTTTATCAGAGAGCTTAATAAGCCCGTGTGACTGAAGAAGCAGCAATGCTCTCCCCCCGTTTACGCTGTCGCTGGGTATGGCGATAAGTGCTTTTTCTTTAAGATTTTCAATAGCTTTTATTTTTTCTGAATAGAGCCCTAAGGGTTCTACGTGTACTGCCCCAATTGAAGCCAGTTTAGTTCCATGAGAGGCATTAAAACTTTCGAGATAAGGTAGATGCTGATAAAAGTTAGCGTCGATCTCTCCGTCATCAAGAGCGAGGTTGGGCTTTACATAATCAGTAAATTCGATGATTTCAAGCTTTATCCCTTCTTTTGCAATATCATCTTTAATAACATTCAATATTTCCGCATGGGGAAGGGGTGTTGCTCCGATTTTAATAACTTCCTCTGCAGATAGGGCTGTAGGTGCGAGAGTTACGCATAAAGAAAAGAGTACTGTTAAAAGAAGAATACCAATATGTTTTTTCACGTTCCATTCCTCCATTTTGTATGTTGTTATAAAATTTTTTGCGCGCGCAGTTTGCTGATCTAGCGATGACGGGCTACATGTTGGGCTATTTTATTGCCTGCTCCCTGAATCACTTGAACCAGCAGAATAATTACTATGACAGCTGCCACAAGTACATCTGTTTGAAAGCGGTGGAATCCGTAACGAATGGCCAGATCGCCCAGCCCGCCGCCTCCAATAGCACCAGCCATGGCCGAATAGCCGATGATATTGATAATAGTAAGAGTTTCTCCCAGTATGAGAGAGGGAAGAGCTTCGGGTATCATAACTTTTAAAATAATATCCTTAGGATGGGTACCCATAGAAACCGCCGCTTCTACAAGTCCTTTTTCAACTTCTTTTAGAGAGCTTTCCACAACTCTTCCAACAAAAGGCGCAGCTCCTATTGAAAGAGGAACAATAGATGCTGTTGTTCCAATGGTGGTTCCCACAATAATTCGAGAGAGTGGAAAGAGAACAATCATAAGAATAATGAATGGGAATGAACGACATATGTTTACGATGCTGTCGAGGGTGCGATAAATAGGTTCATTCTCTAATAATCCTCCTTTTTCGGTGACAACAAGGGCTACCCCTAAGGGGAAACCTAATAGAGTGGAAAAAAGAGTAGAGAAGAGAACCATGTAAATTGTTTCTAATGTTGGAGAAACAATAAGGTGTGTAAGAGCTAAAATTTTATCCATTCCAAACCACATCCACTTCTACACTTTTAGATTGAATGAAAGAGAGTGCGTTGTTAATTTCAGAGGGGGTTCCTGAAAGCTGAACAGTAAGATTTCCAATTCTGCTGCTATGCAGATGATCAATCTCTCCCGATAAAATATTGATTTCAACGCCGCTTTGTTTTATGGCTTGAGAGATAACGGGGTGATTTGCCGTCTCTCCATTGAAAGAGAAGGTCAAGACCGGTTTCCCAGCTTCATGAGGAAGTTTTTCATGATCGTATGTTGTGCGCGGAAGGTGACTTAAAAATTCCCGGGCAGTTTTAGACTGCGGCTTCATAAAGACATCTTTTACCGTTCCTAACTCCACAACTTCTCCCTGTTCTAATACGGCGACCCTATGACAAATTTGACGAATGACGCCCATTTCGTGAGTAACGAGAACAATAGTTATGCCGAGCTTACGATTAATTTCATCAAGAAGACTGAGTATGGATTGAGTCGTTTTGGGATCAAGAGCACTTGTTGCTTCATCGCAGAGTAAAACACTTGGATTGTTTGCTAATGCTCTGGCAATACCAACCCGTTGCTTTTGTCCCCCGCTGAGTTGCGATGGGTAGCTTTCTGCCTTGTCTGAAAGGTCAACAATGTCAAGCATTTCAGTTACTCTTTTAGAGATAGCATCAGAAGACCATTTTTCTATTTCAAGTGGAAATGCTACATTTTGAGAAACTGTACGTGATGTAAGCAAGTTGAAATGCTGAAAAATCATTCCTACATGACGTCGAAGTTTGCGGAGTTCAGGGGTTGAAAGACATGTAATATCAGTGTCTTCTATGAAAATATTTCCCGAACTGGGCTCTTCAAGTCTGTTAAGTGTGCGAAGTAATGTTGATTTTCCTGCCCCACTTAAACCGATAATGCCGAATATTTCTCCTTTTTGAATAGTGAGAGTTATATTGCGTAAAGCTTCAAAATCTCCTCTTTCAGAGCTATACGTCTTGTGTAGATTTTGGATGTTAATCAATAGATTCATCTCCTGTAATAATAGCGATAAAAGCATAAAAAAAACCGGAGCCTTCAATAAGAAGGCCCCGGCCTGAAAGTCAATCGACAGCAGCACTAAACTGCGTCGACCACGTCAGGAGGGCCGCCGCACATGCACATCATCATGCTATTCAAAACTGTTGCCGCTGCTGCTCTATTTTTTGCGTGCATGCTGGTTCCTCCTTGCTCTTAATATGGTGGTGCGCAGATTGTGGCATATGATATCTAAAAAAATCGATGCTGTCAAATAAGCAAAGCAAAATTATAAAGTCATAAAAGTGCAGACTTTGTGGCAAGTAGTTTGCATTATAGCATTTTTTGGTTTCTGTCATTTCTTTTGTGACAGTAGTGGGGGGATGCTATCTTTGAGATGTTGATTAATTAAGCTTTTGGCGTTTTTCAAAACACCTTGCTTTTTACTGTCATATAGTTATAATACAGTAAGACAGATAAAGGGCCACTGAAAAGGAGAGTTGTCTTTTGAAATTATCTATTGATGCTTCTAGTGAGATGTCATTGAATCAGCAAATAAAAATACAAGTAAAATATCTCATCATTAGCGGGGTCCTAAAATCAGGGGCTCAAATTCCGAGTGTACGCGAAATGTCAGCCTTTCTTAAAACGAATAGAAATACGGTAGCTAAGGCATACAAAGAATTAGAAGAAGAGGGGTTCCTTGAGATTCGTCAAGCGGCAGGAACTTTTGTAGCTAGCCAATTGGAATTTCCAAAAGAGAAACAGACAAGTAAATTTATTAATCTTGTAAAAAATAGTATGAAAGAAGCTCAAAAGTTGGGATTTTCTTTCGATGAATTTTTAAATGTTGTACAAATAGTGTGTCTTCATGAAAAGAACAGCAGCGCTGGTGTAAAAGCTCTTTTTGTCGAGTGTAATTCTTTTGCCTTGGAGCAATATGTAAAAGATCTTGCGGAAGCTCTTTCAATTTCTGTTGAAGGACTTCTTTTAGATGATCTTGAACAAGGAAAGGTAAGTAAACAGTTTTTACATTCCTTTGATTTTGTTGTTACCACAGCAGGACACTACCCCAGAGTTTTAGAGCTCATTGGAGACGAATTAAATATATACGGAATTAATATAGGTCCTTATTTAAAAGTTTTGGAGCAGCTGCTTTCATGCCCCAGAGACGCGAGAATCGGGATTGTCTGCATGTCTTCGCGTAGTGGAAGTGAAGGATTGAAACAGGTTTTGTTTAATTTAGGAGTGAGAAGCGATTCCATTATTGAGGCAGATGCGACTGAAGATGAAATTTATAAGATTGCTCAAGATGTGGATATCATAGTTGCCTCTAAATTTGCTCTCAAAGCTAATAAAGAAACTTTTGAAAAGATCAATAAGAAAGTTATCGAATATGAAAACGTTTTATCGGAAGCCTCTATAGAAATTTTGAGAAAAGTTATAGAAAAGATCCTCTCTAAAAAAGCCATTTCTGTTGATTACGTTTCTAACGAATGATGGATGCAATTTTTATCTTGTTGATTCACATATAAAAGGAGGAAATGGATTATGAATGGTAGCAGTCGTCGCAACAGATTTCGCGTGTCTTTAGTTATTTTATCTTGCATTATGGCAGTGGGTCTTGTTTTTGGCGGTTCTGGTATATGTGAAGCTAAGGCCAAATATGTTTTAAAGGTTGGGCACGTATTTACGTCGTCGCATCCGTGGCAGAAAGCATTGGAAGGAATGGCTTCTGATGTTGCTGAAGCAACGAATGGAGAAGTAGAAATAAGGGTTTTCCCCTCATCTCAGCTTGGTGGAGACCGTGACATGGCAGAAGGACTTCAAATGGGATCAATCGAGATGGCTCTTATCGGAACTGGTGCATTGCAGTCTCTCGATAAAGTTATGATAGTTGAAGAACTTCCATATGCTTGGGTAAAAAGAGAAAATGCATATAAAGCCTTGGATGGAGAATTAGGTGAAATTTTAAAAGATCGTATGAAGAGCAAAGGTATTATTGGGCTAAGTTTCTGGGCAAGTGGCTATCGTCATATTACCAACAATGTAAGACCAATAAATACAGTTGATGATTTAAAAGGTTTGAAACTTCGTGTTCCAGAAGCAGAGATGAGAATAGATACATTTAAAGAATTAGGAACATTACCTACCCCCCTAGCATTTTCCGAAGTTTTCACAGCTTTACAGCAGAGAGTCGTTGATGGTCAGGAAAATCCTCTCGCAACAATTTATTCCTCCAAGTTTTTTGAAGTTCAAAAATATCTTTGTATTTCCAGACATATTTGGGGTTCCGCTTTCTTAGCTATAAGTGAGAAGACTTGGAATAATCTTCCAGAAGAATATAGAACTATCATCTCTGACAAAGCGGAAGTATGGAAAGAAAAAGAGCGCCAGATGATCGTTGATTCGGAGAAAAGCATCCTTGAAGATCTGAAAGCAAAAGGGATGGTTGTTACTGAACCTGAACTCGGTATTTTTAAAGAGAAAGTAGCACCTGTATGGACAAAATACGAAAGTGTCTTTGGTAAAGATATTATTGATGTAGTGCGCAAATATTCCAACCTTTAAATTCCATATTTGAAATTGTTTTGCTAATAGAATCTGCGGGATGGTTGTTAACCATCCCGCAGTGCCCAGAGGTGAAAGCATTGTATCAGTTATTTAAGAAAAAACTAATGTCTTTGTTGAAATTTGCTGTTTGTTCGCTTCTTTTTCTTATGACAGCGGATGTGTTTACCGGGGTCATATTCAGATATGTCTTAAAAAAGCCACTTGTGTGGGTAGATGAATTAGCTCTTATTAGTGCTGTATGGCTGGCCCTGTTAGGAGCTAGCGTTGTATATGAAGATAATCAGCATCTTTGTGTAGATTTTCTTATGGAGAGACTATCAGAGCGAGGGAAGGTCCGCTTAGAGTTAATAATAAATATATTAATTATGCCTCTTTTTGTGGTTATGCTTAGAGGTGGGTTAGCTTTAATAGGAACTACATATACATCTATTACCCCCGGTTTAAAGGTGAGTGTAGCAATAGAGTATTTACCTGCATTTATAGGTGGTTCGTTACTTTTGTTATTTAACGTAGAGAAAATAATTAATAACATTAAAACATTATCTTTAGGAAAGTAAGGAGGGGTGTTCCATGGTTATTGTTTTGCTAGGTGCTTTATTTGTTCTTATTGGTCTTGGTGTTCCTATTGCCTTTTCTATAGGACTTTCATCACTGCTCTATCTGACGTTGTGTGGTTACCCCTCTTTTCTTGTTGCACAGAGAACTGTACAGGGCATTTATAGTTATCCTTTTTTAGCGTTGCCGTTCTTTGTCTTTGCTGGAATGTTAATGGATTCCGGTGGAATAACTGAAAGATTAATGAAGCTCGCAAGTGCTTTGGTTGGGCATTTTAAGGGTGGTTTGGCAGCTGTTACTGTAACTGCAAGTGTACTTTTTGGTGCATTGTCTGGATCTGGTGTAGGGGATACAGCGGCAATTGGCTCTATTATGATTCCTGCCATGAAGAAAAAGGGGTACGATGCGTCTTTCGCTGCAGCCCTAATGGGGTGTTCCGGAGTGTTGGCATCATTGATTCCTCCAAGTCTTACTACCGTTATTATAGGTGCTGTAGGTGGAATTTCTATTGGCGGGCTTCTCTTAGGTGGACTTGTTCCTGGACTTCTCACGGCTTTCTCTTTAATAGCGGTGTCAACAATTATTTCTATTAAAAAGGGATACGGTGGAGAAAAGAAAGCTACATTTCAAGAACTTTGTTTAGCGATTAAGGGGAGTCTTATCCCAATGATGGCTCCTGTAATTATTTTGGGAGGAATACTTACTGGAGTTTTTACAGTAACAGAAGCAGCTGTCGTAGCAGTAGTTTACTCTCTTTTTGTTGCTTTGTTTGTATATCGGGAAGTCTCTATTAAAGATTTACCAGATGTTGCTTTTAAAGCTGTGAAAATTTCTGTATCAATAATGATTATTGTTGGCTTAGCCTCTCTTTTCGGTTGGGTGTTAACCGCAGAACAGATTCCACTTATTTTAACGAAATTTTTTATAGCTATTTCTCCAAACAAATGGGTTTTCTTATTGATTATAAATTTGTTTGTTCTTCTCTTAGGAACATTTATGGAAACTACGGCAATAGTTATTATATTAATTCCTGTCCTTATGCCTGTAGTTGCTGCATATGAACTCAATCCCATCTATTTTGGAATAGTTTTCTTGCTGAATACATGCGTTGGAGCAAATACACCTCCTTTAGGAGTAACCCTTATGACAGCGTCTAAAATCGCAGATGTTTCATTTACAAAGGCGTCTAGAGCAGTCTGGCCTTTCCTTGGTGCTACTGTCGTAGCTTTGATTCTTACTGTTATATTCCCTGCACTCACCACCACGTTACCTGCGTTGGTCTTAGGAAGTCATTAGGGGAGAAAGGAGGATGGGCAGATAATGAAATTTGCGTACATGATTGCAACACCTGAAGTTAAAGGAAAACATATAACAGCGCTAAGAGGGGATTACGATAGTCTCTTTAAATTGTTGAAATCTCAAGGTTACGACGGAGTCGAATTTATGACAAAAAATCCATTTGAGGCAAACCTTGAATTGTTAGCTGAAAAAGCTGTGCAATATGAATTAGAAGTTCCTGTTATTTGTACTGGGGAAATGTACGGGGAGGATAAGTTGTCTTTTGCCGATCCTGATGACGAAGTACGTAAAGAGGCTGTGAGAAGAACTAAAAAACTAATGGAAATAGCCTCTGATTTGGGAGCTCATGTCAACGTTGGTCGGTTGCGAGGGCGCTTTTTAGAAAATATCCCCAAAGAAAAAACGTTACAGTGGGTTCAAGAGTGTTTATGCGAATGTGCTTCTGTGTCGAGAGATGCGCATCTGTTGATTGAACCCATATGTAAAGATTATGAAAATTTCATATTAACTACATCTGAAGGTGTTGATTTTCTTAAATTGTTGGGGGTAGCAAATGTTCGCCTCATGCTTGATTACATACATATGATTTCGGAAGATGAAGATATTCCTCATAGTATCGATATGGCAATGAGTTGGGTTGACCATGTACATGTCTGTGATTCAGACCGCTTACCTCTGGGATATGGTTCTTTTGACCTTTCTTCATTCTTTAATTTATTGGGAAAAGCGTCATATGATCGATTCGTATCAGTAGAATCCTTCCCTACTGATAATCCTGAAGAAGATGTAAGAAGTAGCATTGAGGCATTACATCGATTTGCTTCCATTGATTAAAAAGTAAAGGGTTGATATTCATGGCATTTAAGATTCTAGCCATTAATCCGGGATCTACTTCAACGAAAGTAGCAATTTATGAAGATCGCTCATGTCTATCAGAGGTTTCATATGAGCATGATCAAGAGATATTATCCCTGGGAATATGGGAGCAATATGGAGAAAGAAAACGAGTAATCATGAAAGCGCTTTCTGAGGCCGATATTCCCTTAAGTGAAATTAATGCAATAGCTGCACGTGGAGGGCGGGTACGGCCAGTTCCTTCTGGTGTGTATTCTGTGAATAATGCTCTTCTTGAAGATTCTAAAAGCAGCATTAATGGAGCACATGCATCTTCGCTTGCAGTCTTTTTAGGAGAAGATTTTGCAGAAGTTGCAAAGTGTCCTGTCTATATAGTTGATCCGGTTTCTGTAGATGAGATGGTACCTGAAGCAAGATATTCAGGTACCCCTCTCATTACGCGTAAAAGTTTAAGTCATGCTCTTAATTCTAAGGAAGTTGCACGTAAAGCTTCTTTGAAGTTGGGTATGAATTATGAGAACCTCAACCTTGTAGTTGCCCATTTAGGTGGTGGAACAACTATTAGTGCCCATAAAAATGGACGCATGATTGATGTTATTAATGATTTTGAAGGGAGCTTTACGCCTGAACGATCTGGAGGATTACCGACTTTAGATTTAGTTAGTCTTTGTTTTTCCGGAAAGTTTTCTAAAGATGAGGTAATGCGCATGATAGAGGGAGACGGTGGGTTTAAAGCATATTTGGGAACCAAAAACTTGAAGCAGATTGAAGAACAAATTTTAGCTGGGGATGAAAAAAGTTCCCTCTTGATGCAGGCATATCTTTATCAACTGACAAAGACTATTGGAAGTGTTGTTGCCATTTTAAATTTCAAAGTCGATGCTTTATGTATTACTGGTGGGATTGCAAAGTCACAAAGAATTTGTTCTGCTTTAAGCGATAGATTTTCAAAAATGACGCAAGTTTTATTTTTTCCAGGATCCTTTGAAATGGAAGCATTAGCTTTGCGTGTTTTGAATGTTATGGAAGGCAAAGAGCGGGCTCGTGTTTATCCAGAAGGAGATTTTATATGATGGCCCAGTTTGCAGATTTTGAAACAAAAGCATTGCACCAAAACAAAGAGAATGTTGTAGCGGTACCTTGTCCGTATGACATAGAGATTTTAAAAGCATTGGATAGGGCTCAAAAAAAAGGTATCTGCAACGGTCTTCTTTTAGGTGATACCACTCTAATTGCTAAATATTTGAGAGCATCGGAACTAAAAGAAAGCGATTTTGCTACTTTTGACATAAAAGATGAGCAGGATTCTGTTGATGAAGCCTTTAAAAAGCTTGTTTCTAATGACGTTCAGATTGTAATGAAAGGGATTGTTCACACAAATACTTTTATGCATGGTTTGTTGAAAAAGAAGAAAGAGCTTCTCTCGAGTTCTCTTGTTACTCATGTCGTTGCTTTTGAAATACCGACTCGTGGGTTACTTTTTGTATCGGACCCAAGCATTTTGATTGAGCCAACTGTTGAGCAGAAACAGATCACTATTCAAAATGCAATATTATTATTGCAACGTCTTGGAGTGGAAGAGCCCAAAATAGCAATTATATCGAGTGTCGAGACTCCGACTCAAACAATATCATCTTCATGGGATGCTCAAATTCTCTCTGATAGCTTCCGTTCAAGTCAAACTATGGCATTAGTGGATGGCCCATTAGCTGTTGATAATGCTTTTTCACTGGAAGCAAAGGAAAAGAAAAACATAAAAAGTGATGTGGCAGGACGGGCAGATGTATTTATAGTTCCATCTCTTGACGCAGGGAATATTTTTTGTAAAGGCTTAACATATATCGCTGGTTTCCCTTCTGCTGGAATACTTGCCGGTACAACTAAGCCAGTTATCCTTACTTCAAGGTCCGCAGGGGCTGAAGAGCGCTATCATTCACTCCTTTTAGCTCTTGCCATGCTTTAAATAGTGAATTTACGTTGTAGTTATATTTTAAGGGGGATTAGTGATGAAACTTCTTGAAAACATGCCAATGGAGGGTGCTCCTTATTTCGGAGAAAAGAAATGGGTTTCACCTTTAAATTTTATGCCTGAGGTGAAAGGAGAAGAAACTTCTTCTAAAGTATACATCCATGATGTAACTTTGAGAGATGGCGAACAAACATGTGGCTTGAATTGGACAGAAGATGAACGTGTAGATATCGCTGTCGCATTGAATGATTTAGGCGTAAAAAGTATCGAGGTAGGAATGCCTATTATATCGGAAGATATAGGAAGGGCCATTAAACGTTTAGTAAAAATGAATTTAACGTCAGAACTCATTCCTTTTTGCAGAGCAAGGAAAGATGATATCGAATTTGCTGCTAAAACAGGAGTCGAAAAAATAATAGTTGAGCACGCAGTTAATCCATATACAAACTATTATGCCTATCATGCAGATACTGAAAAGCTTCTTGATCGTGTTATTTCAAATGTAAGTTATGCTCAGTCACTTGGTTTGAAAGTTACTTTTATGGGTTGGGACGTAACACGAGGAACTTTGGATTATGCCAAAAAGGTTTACAAAACAGTTGTCGATGCGGTCCATCCAGAAGCAGTGGTTTTTACTGACAGTTTTGGAGTGGCAACTCCTCAAGCAATATACCATTCTATTAAGGAATTAAAGAAAGTACTTGGAGATACGCCGATAGAATTTCATGTTCATAATGAGTTTGGAATGGCCATGGGATCAGTTATGGCTGCTGCATATGCAGGTATTTCTGGAATACACTCATCGATTAATGCTTTAGGAGAGAGAACGGGTAACGTAGCTACTGAAGAAGTTGCCGCAGCTCTTGAACTATTGCTTAATATCGATACGAATATCAACCTTGACAGGATCAACGATGTTACCCTCATGGTTGAGAAGATTACAGGAATTCCTATTCATTACAACAAACCTGTGACTGGAAAAAGACTTTTTTGGATGGAATCAGGAGTAGTTGTACAGGCAAAAAGCAGGCTTGAACAAGCTGGAATTCAAGCAGCAATGTTTCCTTACATGCCCGAATTAGTGGGAAGAGAACCTGCTAATGTTGTTATCGGGGGATCAAGTGGAAAAGACAGTATTATGCAGTATCTGGATAAGATGGGTTTGGCATATGCTGAAGATGACTTGCAGCCTCTTACCGATAAAGTTAAGGAATTGGGAAGAGCTAAAAGAGATGTTGTTACTGTTGAGGAATTTGAAAATATTTATAAAGAGTATATGAATAATAAATAAAGATATAAATGCAGCCTCCCTTTCTTTAGAGGGGGGGCTGTGCTTTTTGAGGCTTCATTGTGGAAGGATGAGAAGAATGACTCCAAACGCCATATTGATAGATAAAAAAGATTCAGTTGTTACGGCAGTAAAAGATATAGCGGCAGGGGACGCTGTAATAGCTAAAGACTATTGTGGAGAAGAATTACTGGCTAAAGAGCCTATCCCAAGAGGTTTTAAAGCTGCATTGTCTTATATCCCAAAAGGAGCGTTTATTTATAAATATGGGAAGCCTGTCGGAGTTGCTACTCAAGATATAGAGGCAGGAAAAGTTGTTCATGTGCACAACATTAGAAGTAACAGAGGCAAGGAGTATAGGGAGGAACACAAATGAACTCGATTTCTCTAAAAGGGTATAGACGGGCAGATGGAACGGTAGGTATCCGCAATCATATACTCGTGCTTCCGACAGTTATTTGTGGTAATTCTGTAGTAGAGGAATTAGGGCGTAGGTACCCTGATATCATTGCTATTTCTCACCCTTATGGCTGTACCTTTGATCCTTTAAGTAATAGGGAAATTACAGATATTTTTGTAGGCTTAGGTAAAAACCCTAACTTTGGAGCTGTTCTGATTGTAAGTTTAGGATGCGAAACAGTTAAACTTCTTGAAGTAAGCCGTGCCATTAAGAGGACGGGAAAACCGGTTGAAATATTATCAATTCAAAAATGTGGAGGAACACGAAAGACGATAGAAGAAGGGGATAAGATTATCCACCGTTTCTCCGAAATTTTAAAAAGGGAAGAGAAAGTAGATGTTGCTTTATCTGACCTTATCATTGGCACAGAATGTGGCGCTTCCGATAGCTATTCTGGGCTTTCCGCAAATCCCGTGGTTGGTAATGCCTGTGATAGATTTGTTGATGAAGGGGCTACTGTCTTTTTAACAGAAGTGACAGAATTTATCGGTGCGGAAGATATTTTAAGGCGACAGTGTAAAAATGAAGAAGTAGGTTCTCAGCTTATGGAATTAGTGGCAATGACTGAACATTTTATGGCACGTGTTGGACATAGTGATATTGCAGACATTTCCCCAGGGAACATTGCTGGGGGGCTGAGTACGATAGAGGAGAAGTCCTTGGGGTGTATTCGTAAGGGAGGTACCAGGCCTATTGTAGAGGTTGTTGGTCATGGCATTCGTCCTCAACAAAAAGGATTGGTTGTTATGGATGCACCGGGACATGACGTTGAATCTATGGTTGCTATGGCAGCTGGCGGGGCAAATTTGATTTTTTTCACTACTGGCAGAGGAACTCCAACGGGCTGTCCAGGGATACCTGTCATTAAAGTTTCAAGTAATTCCCAGGCGTTTGCAAATATGAGAGATAACATTGATTTCAATGCAGGTTTAGTAATTGACGGAGATAAGAGTATTTCTGAGCTGGGAGAAGATCTTTTTAATTATGCCGTTACTGTGGCAAATGGCGAGGAAACTGCTTCCGAGCGATTACGTTGTCGAGAATTTGCTATACGCAGGCGTGGTGTTGATGCTTACATTATTTAGTAAAAAATAGGGCCTTGAGAAAACTCAAGACCCTATTTTTTTACTCTACAAGATGTATGGCGAAACCTGATATTTCAATATCGAGGTAAGCAACTTTTAACCGCCCATCTTTTCTTTTTTCTGTTTCTGGTCTGGTCTTTATTCCCATTTGTTCAAAATAGGCTACGGCACGTTCAACGCTATTCGTATGAATGGCGATATGTCCTTTGCTGCCAAGATAGGGAGATTTCATTATTTCAAAAGATTTGCCGGCAAAAACCGAGCTATTTCCGTTCTTTACTGGCATATTGAAGAGCTTTTCGAAGAGCTGAGCACAGCGTAAAGCTTCTTCTTCCGAACTTTCATTGATCCCTATGTGAACCAGAGAAAAATTATGCATTGTAAAAACAGCTTCGCGTACAAGTTTTGTTATTTGATCGAATGCTTTGGCCGCCACTAAGTCTCCTTTTACCATCCAGCTGCCGCCGCATGCGTGCACTACAGGTAAAGCGAGATAGCTATTCAAGTTCTCGGCATTTATGCCCCCTGTAGGAATAAATTTCACATTTCGATAGGGGCCGGCCAGGGCCTTGAGCATTGCGACACCGCCTGATGCTTCGGCAGGAAAGAATTTTAATATAGAAAGTCCTCGTTCTAATCCCATTTCAATTTGAGATGGAGAGTTAACTCCAGGTGTTATGGGAATATTGTTGTCAATGCAATAATCTACAATCGTAGGATTAAAACCTGGAGAGACAATAAATTGAGCTCCCGCATCAACTGATCGTTTCACCTGATCGATTGTCAGTACAGTTCCAGCACCAACAAGAAGGTTGGGAAGGTGTGTTGATATTTGTCGTATGGATTCTTCTGCTGCATCTGTTCGGAATGTAACCTCAGCTACTGGAAGACCTCCATCAATAAGGGCTTGTCCCAAAGGAAGGGCATCTTCGGCATGGTCAAGTTTTATTACAGGAATAAGACCACATTTCCCAATAGTTTCAAGAACAGCGTTCATATATACCCACTTCTTTCTTTAAGTTTTCTTGTTTTTTAGTTTTCAAAATCCATATAGGCTCCCAACATTGCCGAACTTGCATGGCGACTGTAAAGAGCGAGGATTCCTTTTTTCTTTTTCGTCATTGGAGAGATATATTCTTCTCTGCGTTTTTTGATAACGTTTTTCATTTCTTCTTCAGTATATTTTTCTCCATGGACTCCAACAAGAGAGAGTCGACGTTCAGGAATGTTTATCTCTATAAGGTCTTCCTCTTCAACGAAAGCTATTGGACCTTGCTGCGCCGCTTCAGGCGAAATATGTCCGATTGCTGGTCCTCGAGTAGCACCAGAAAATCTTCCGTCAGTGAGTAACGCAATAGAAGACGCTAATTCAGGATCTGAAGCTACTGCTTCTGTTGTATAGAACATTTCTGGCATTCCAGAGCCACGAGGTCCTTCGTAGCGTATAATGACAATATCTCCAGGCTGTATAACCTTGTCAATAACAGCTTGATATGCCTCTTCTTCGCTGTTGAAAGGACGTGCTCGTCCGATCATGACATTCATTTCTTTAGGAATAGCGGAGTGTTTAACAACAGCTCCCTCTGGAGCCAGGTTTCCTTTTAGAATTGAAATTGAGCCAGAAGCGTTGAGAGGAGCAGTTTTGCTTCTTATAATCTCTTCTTTTTCAAAGCCACGTTCGGCAATAAGTTCTTTATGATGTTCAAAGTATCCTGCCTTTTCCAGCTTTTCAAGGTTTTCTCCCAGTGTTTCTCCAGTTACGGTTTTTACGTCAAGGTTCAGAGAGTCTCTAATTTGTCTCATAACTTCTGGAACTCCGCCTGCTAACCAGAAAAGCTCTGATGGATGCTTCCCACTGGTTTTTATATTAACAAGCCATGGAATATTACGGTTAATACGGTCAAAAATATCTGCATTAAAGGAAATTCCCGCTTCATGAGCAATAGCAGCGATATGCATTACGGCATTCGTAGAACCTGCAATTGCAGCATGAACCATAACTGCATTTTCGAATGCCTTTTCGTTTAAAATATGACGTGCACATATATCTTTTTCCACAAGGGATAGAAGAGCCTTACAACTTTCTCGAAGCATTTTTTTCAGCTCTGGTCTCACTGTTGGTATGAGGGCAGAGCCGGGAAGGGCCATACCAAGAGCTTCTCCCATGACTTGCATTGTTGAGGCTGTTCCCATGAATTGACAGGCACCACACGTAGGGCATGCGTGCTGTTTATACCATGTAAATTTTTCTTCTGAAATTTCCCCTCTTTTATATTGTGCAAGATATGTTCCTATCTGTTCGAGGGTTAAATTCTCAGGGCCTGCCGACATAGCTCCACCTGGCATAAAGATTGCGGGCAGATCGAGTCGAGCTATAGACATGAGATGGGCAGGAATAGCTTTATCGCACGATGAAATATAAAGAATCCCATCAAAGGGCGTCGCCATAATTTGTGTTTCAACCATAGCTGTTATGAGGTCACGAGAAGGGAGAGAATAGTTCATCCCATCATGTCCCTGTGCTATGCCATCACAAATATCTGTAACTGTGTAAACGGCACCTCTGGCTTGCTTTTCTCGAAGAGTATGTTGTGCCTCTTCTACGAGCAAATGAAGATGGGCGCTTCCAGGATGACTTTCACCCATCGTACTTTGAATCATAATTTGTGGCAGTGCCAATTCTTCTGCGGTCCAGCCAGATCCCATGCGAAGGGAGTCCAGTTCTGCTGCGACGGACCGCATTTTCTGACTTCTTAGCATTTTTCACCCTCCCTTGCAAAAAAGGGGAAAGGGTTTACCCCTTCCCCCTTATCAAATGTATTTTTCTACTTAGTCTTTATATTCAGCAATGAGATCCTGAACCTGCTTAATCAGATCTGCACCAATTTCGTTAGCATATTCGTCATATACCGGCTGTACGGCTTTCTGGAATTCGGCTTTCTGCTCAGGGGTAAGAATGGTTACAGTCATTTTCTCTTTAAGCTTTTCAAGATATTCTGCATTCATTTGGCGGTTCAATTTTCTATTGTGAACCTTTGCTTCTAATGCGGCGTCTTTTACAACCTTCTGAAGATCTGCGGGCAGACCATCCCAGAAAGATTTAGAAATGAGAAGAACGAAAGGAGAGTAGACGTGACCTGTATCAGTAGCAAAGTCCTGGACTTCAAAGAAATTCTGAAGATAGATTGTTCCCCATGGGTTCTCCTGTCCATCGACGACGTGCTGTTGCATGGCTGAGAAAAGTTCTCCAAATGCCATTGGAGTAGGGTTGGCTCCCATAGCGCGCCAGGCAGCAAGGTGAATGGGGTTTTCCATGGTACGAATTTTAAGCCCCTGTACATCTGCAGGAGATTTAACAGCATGACCGTTATTTGTCAGCATTCTATAACCGTTCTCCCAGTAAGCAAGACCAATGAGCCCCTGATCTTTAAGCTGATCAAGAAGACTCTGACCAACTGGTCCGTCAAGAATGTAGTCTGCAATTTTCTCGTTGGGGAAGAGGAAAGGCAAATCAAAAATTTTGAAGCCATTTACGAAGGTGCTGATAGGAGCTGTTGAAGGGCATGTCATTTCCTGAGTTCCCATTTTCAATGCTTCCATCATTTCTCTGTCATCGCCAAGCTGGCTTGAATGGTAAAGTTCGACTGTTATTTTGCCAGCGCTATTTTTCTCTACGAGTTCTTTAAAGTATTCAAGTGATTTGTATTGAGCAGACTTATCGTTCAGTCCAATGCCTGCCGTGATGGTATACTCTGCAGCAGCGGCTGCAAAAGCGAATGCAGTAAGGAGAGCCAATGTCAATACAAAGGTTGAAAAAATCTTTCTTCTCATAAATAATTCACCCCTTTTTAAAATCAGCGCTTAATAACGCTGTCTTGATGCCATATTTGTTTCCAACTAGTTCATCAACACATTAGGTATGAACATAACCAACTGTGGGAAGAAAATAAACAAAATAAGAGCCACAATCTCTGCTATGAGGAACGGTAAAATAGACCGAACGAGTTCCTCGAATTTGACGTTAGCAACTCCACATGCCACGTATAAAACTGTTCCTACTGGAGGTGTTATGAGCCCCAGCCCGAGGTTGATAGACATAATGACTCCGAAGTAAACAGGGTCAATTCCCACAGACTCCATAACGGGAAGAAGAATAGGAGCCAGAATGAGCATGGCTGGAGTAAGATCCATAACGAATCCGACAAGGAAAAGCAAGATATTAGCAATGATCAAAACGCCAAGCCGAGCATCTGTTATTGAGCGTATAAGCTCTGCAAGGGCGAAAGGAACACGTGCTCTTGTAAGGAGCCAGGCGGTTGCCATGGCCATTCCGCAGAGGAAAAGAACAATGGCTGTTGTCTTGGCAGTGTTCAAAAATATATCAGGAAGATCGCGGAATGTGATTTCTTTGTAGACAAATAAACCAAGAATGAGGGCTACGAAGGCAGAAACTGCTCCTGCTTCAGTAGCTGTGAATATACCTCCGAGTATGCCTCCAACGACGATAACAGGAATGGAAAGAGCAAGCCAAGCCCCTTTAAAGGTTTGAGCAACCCTTTTAATATTAAACTTATGGCTGCTTCCTTTCATTTTTCCATAGCCATGCTTTTTGGTTAGGAACCAGGTCGTGACCATGAGCGAAAGGCCCACTATGATTCCTGGTATGATTCCTCCAAGGAAAATACGAGCTATAGATGTGTTTGTAACGATCCCAAAGAGAATAAAGGGGATGCTCGGAGGAATAATAATGCCGATTACAGATGCAGAAGCTGTAACAGCAGCGGCAAAAGAAGGAGGATAGCCTTCCTCTTTCATCGGGGGAACAAGAAGTCCGCCTATGGCTGCTGCTTCTGCTACGGCAGATCCGGAAATACCTCCAAAGAACATGCTGCTTAAAATGGCGACATGTCCTAACCCTCCGGTTATATGCCCCACCAGAGAGTCTGCAAAGTCAACAAGACGTTTAGCGATGCCACCTCTGTTCATGACTTCTCCTACAAACATAAAAAAGGGTATAGCTAGAAGTGGAAAGCTGTTCATTCCAGAAATAATTTTGGCTGGGAGTACCATGAAAGGAATATTCATAACATGGAGCATCGCTATATTGGCAAGGCCCAAGCAGAAAACAATAGGTAACCCGAAAATAATAAAGAAGAAAAGGATTCCTAAGAATAACCAAAGCATTAGGCTTCACTCCTTTTCCAGCCAAGTAGCAATGCAAGATGCTCATATATCTTGCAAATATTGATAATGAGCATCATGAATGCGCTGACAGGAGCGATGATGTAAACCCACTTCATGGGAATGTAGAGTGCTGGAGAAAGGTTTGTAGCTGAATTTGCCACGATAAGACCATAGCGAAGAAGAATAACGATAACCAGAAGAATGAAGAAATCGGCAGCAAGGCGAATAAAACGTTTGATAGTTGGAGAAGGAATACGATCTACAACGAAATCCAATCCGATATGTTCGTTATATCCATAAGCAAGAACAGCTCCAAGAAACGAAACCCAGATAAAAATAAAACGAGAAAGTTCATCTGCCCAACTGAGGGAGCTGTTAAGAACGTAACGACAAAAAACATTAACTCCTACTATAATGAAAAGAGAAAGGGTAAGAATGATGAGAAAAGCTTTATAAGCTTTTAGTAGCGTTTGAAATATCTTTTGCACAGGTTGCCCTCCTTAATCATCAAGTAAGGGGAGGATATCTCCGCCATTTTTCAGAACAACAACACTAGCATCTTTCCCTTTCAGTTCAAAAGCCATATCTAATGCTTTTTGTGCTGAAGGAGCCCACATAAATCCTATCTTTTCTGCAGTTTCTTTATCTATTCCATCAGAAACGAGTATTCCTCGTCCCTTGTCTCTGATTACTCGCCCTACATGAGAAATATGAGCTGCCATTGTCAGGTCGGTTATTTCGCCTTCATCTACTTTTTTCTTAATTTCTTCGAAAGGGAGATACCCTATTTCGAGAAGCTCGGGATGTCCTTGAGCTACACCGTCGGGACACGGAGTAACAAGAATGAGAATGCCATCTTTTTTGAGAGCGAGGTCTCCAGAATAAATACCTTTTGCGGCTTGCCAGAGTTCTGCATCGGCAGGGAAAGATTCTACAATAACAATATCTGCAAGACAAGGGAGAGATGCCCCAAAAATTTCTTTCGATGAGCTGCAGCCCGCTCTGTGTGCTTCTATGGGATCTCCGGCGACACAGCGATATATTTCTTCATTACCATCAAGAACCACATTGACGATATATTTTAATCCGGCGGCGAGTCCCACGGCGTTCATTTCACGGCGAACAGGCGTGTCGATTTTCCCTATAAAGTCTTTCCCGTCATATAGAGCGCTTACCCAGTGGGTTTGCCCTGTAGTAATGCCTCCCGAAACGCCAGGTTGTACTATTTTTGCTCCTCCTGAGAAACCAACGACGCGGTGAGGAGTGATATGACCAACACCTATAACAAAATCAGCTTCTAAAAGAGCTTTATTCACCCATATTTCTGTTCCATTTTCTGTAGGAGGAAGCTCGACAAGTTGATCGGGATCATTCCAACAGTGTTGCGATATTGTATATTTATCAAGGATATTACTTCCAAATTTCTTCTCAAGTTCTTCCTGAGTCATAGGGCGGTGAGTTCCCAGGGCCACCATAATAGAAATGTCTTCAGGTGCAACTCCCGCTTTTTGAAGTCTTTTCATAACTTCAGGAAGAATAATGTGTGCAGGTGTATTGCGCGTATTGTCGTCGGCAAGAATAAGCACTTTCTGTCCACTTTTTACGCACTCTTCCAGCCTAGGGGCACCGACAGGAGCGTTGAGACCTGCGTTGATAGCCTCGATATCATCTTTGAAGGGCTTCGGTGGGCAAGCAGGGCTTAGCACAGCTACAAGATTTTTTTCAGGAATCGAAACACCTTCGTAATCGGGGTAGGAAAAAGAGATAGTAGTATTCATGGCTCTACCATTCTTTTAAAGGAGAAAGACCAAACTCTTGGGCGAAGTTTTCAAGCATTGATAATGTCGCATCATCGAGTTCTACTCCCTTTTCAAGGGCCATCTTTCGTCGAGCTGCTTCTTTTTGACCGTGAGTATATACGCGTTCTTCATCTTTTAGTGGAGTGCTTGTGCGAAGAGCCCGAAGTATATCTCCTACATATGTTTTTATTGGAGCGGCATCACCGAATAAATCAAGTCTGAAAGCGGAGAAGAAGTGACTTACATTGGCATCAGGAGTTTGAAATACATCTCGGGT
The DNA here is from genome assembly GCF_034926885.1 of Aminobacterium sp. Taxonomy (NCBI): domain Bacteria; kingdom Thermotogati; phylum Synergistota; class Synergistia; order Synergistales; family Aminobacteriaceae; genus Aminobacterium; species Aminobacterium sp. The sequence goes on along the minus strand of NZ_JAYFQR010000014.1, from coordinate 56,840 downwards.
CCAGCTTCCCATTGAAAGAGGAGCACAGAGAAGTTCAACAAGAAGGCCCATTCCGTATCCCTTATGTCCACCCATTTCTTCTTTTGATCCACCTAAATAAACTTGTCCGCCAAGTTCTCTTGTAGGATCTGCTAAAAGATCTGTTGCTGCTTGGGCTCCCGTAATAGGCATTCCTTCTTCATCAATAACCCAACCTTCAGGAAGTTTCTTATTACGTCTCTTGTATACCCCTAACTTGCCTCTAGCTGCGGTTGTTGTAGCCATGTCAAGAAGGAAAGGATCTTCTTCATCTGATGGAATAGCTACAGCTATTGGGTTTGTTCCGAGCATACGCTGGCGTCCTAGTGCAGGGACAGCACAGCGGATTGTATTGGTAAAAGCGCTGCCTACAAAACCTTCTTTAGCGGCCATTTCTGCCCATAGTCCTGCCATCCCAAAATGGTTGGAGTTTCGTACTGCAACATAACATGTTCCGTTTTTACGAGTTTTTTCTAGGCAAATTTCCATTGCAAATTGGGATATATGCGATCCAATTCCGTAGTGTCCGTCTATAACAGCAGATATTGGGGTTTCGAAAACTATTTCAGGATCCGCTTCAGGGCGAACGTGTCCGCTTTTCAATTCGTTTCTATAAACCTTCAATCGGGTAACTCCGTGGGATGAAACTCCTCTCGCATCAGCCTCTGCAAGCACTTTTGCCGTTATTTCTGCTTTATGCTGAGGATAGCCTATTTCTTTGAGCACCTCTGCAGCAAAATCAACTAATGCACGATAATCAACACGTCTATATGTAGACATAATTTGAAGACACCTCTTCTTTCTATGAAATCTTTTCTCTCGTATCTGTAGTAGAAAATGGGGAATTGATAATAGTTATATAAGAGAAAAAGCAAGACGAAGTCAAGGATTTTTATCCGCAATGTGAACCGGCGGTTCGTATTTTGAATAATTGTATCCCTCAAGGGGTTTTTTAATGTTGTTTATAGTAAAAAATAAATAAAATTTTCAAATAAAACAAATAAAGCCTATTTTAGTATTACAATATAAACAAGTTTTTGGTTTGTTTTATTTTTTTGAATTATAGAATGTGATTTAAAAAATAGTATTCATTGGTTAAGTGTGCAAAACATGATGAGTGATGGGAAGCCAAGCTTTCCTGTTTTTTGCAGGCGCTAGAGTGAAGGTTTTTATAAAAAATGTCACGATACACAAGGAGGTCTTTATATGGATATGGAAGGCATTAAGAAACTTGCACGAGAAGCGGAATCTGACGTTGTGGCTTTAAGACATCATTTTCATGCCCATCCGGAACTTTCATGGAAAGAAGTCCAGACGACTCAAAAAATAGTAGAAACGTTGAAGAGTTATGGTTTTAAGGAAGAAGATTTGCGAGTAGGTTTTGGAGGAACTTCTTCGGGAGTAATTGCAGACATCAATAAAGATGTTGATGGGCCGTGCATTGCATTACGTGGTGACATAGACGCTCTCCCCATCGTTGAGGAAAATGACGTTTCTTATAAGTCACAAAATGAAGGTGTTATGCATGCATGTGGTCATGATGCTCATAATGCTCTTTTGCTTGGGGCTGCAAAAGTATTAATGTCGATGAAAGATGAATTGCCAGGTCATGTTCGTCTTCTTTTTCAGCCTGCGGAAGAGCACGGCATAAAAGCTGGAGCGAATATAATGATTAAAGAGGGAGCTCTTGAAGGCGTAGATGCTATTTATGGTCAGCATGTATGGGCGTCTGTTCCTTCTGGGAAAATCCAATATAAGATTGGTCCTTTTATGGCCTCTGCTGATGGTTTTGAGCTTAAAATTCAGGGCAAGGGGGGGCATGGTTCAGCCCCGCAATATTCTGTTGATCCTACAATAGCTGCTGCTAACTTTGTCTTCAATCTTCAAACGATTATCAGTCGTGAAATAGATCCTCAGGATACAGTTGTAATGAGTATTGGGAAGCTGCAAGCAGGAAGCGCTTTCAATATTATTCCGGATAAAGTGGGAATCAATGGCACTATTCGAACTTTTAATCCAGAAGTACGGAATAGTTTGCCAGATAGAATGCAGAGAATCGTTGATGGCCTTTGCACAATGACAAGATGTACTGCTGATTTTGAATATCAGAAGATGATTCCTACTACTATCAATGATGAAGAAGTGGAATTGATAGCAAAAGATGTAGCTGAAGATATATTTGGTGCTGATAATGTGGAAGAAAGTCCATTGATTATGGGAGGAGAAGACTTCGCTTTTTATCAGGAAAAAATTCCTGGTGGCTTCTGTTTTGTAGGAATAGGCAATCCGGATAAAGGAACAGATAATCCTCATCATTCGCCTCATTTCAACGTTGATGATGAAGTTCTTTGGAAAGGTGTGGCAACGTACGCAGGTGTGGCCTGGAAATATCTTGTAAGCCACAAATAGTAAAATCGAGATATCGGGTCTTTTTATTTTGGAGTAGAATAAAAAGACCCGATATTTTTTATTAAATTGAGGAGGAAAGAAATTGGTCCAGTCTTTTTTCGATATAAAAGGGAAAAGAGCTCTGGTAACAGGCTCGACTCGTGGAATTGGAAGATCTTTGGCGGAGGGACTGGCTCAAGCGGGAGCGTTAGTTTTTATTAATGGTCGTTCTCAAGATTCTGTAGACAGAGTATGTCGAGATTTTTGTCGAGAAGGGTATCATGCAAGTGGAAAAGCTTTCGATATTTGTGATTCAAAAAGCGTTACACAGGCTATACATGGAATTAAAGAGGAGTACGGTTCTATAGATATACTCGTTAATAATGCGGGAATAATGAAAAGAGAGCCTTTACTTTCTATGCCAGAAGCAATGTGGCAAAGTGTTATTCAGACTAATCTGACGAGTGCTTTTCTTGTTGGGAAAGAAGTGGCGTCTCTTATGGCCCAAAATGAAGGGGGCAAAATTATCAATATTTGCTCTTTGATGAGTGAAGTAGGACGAGTTTCTACAGGGGCTTATGCAGCGGCAAAGGGCGGTCTTAAAATGTTGACCAAGGCTATGGCGACAGAGTGGGCTTCTTATGACATACAAGTGAATGGTATTGGGCCAGGATATATTCTTACAGAAATGACTCAACCTTTGTCGGAAGACATGAATTTTGATGCATGGCTTAAGAAGAGGACCCCAGCCCGTCGATGGGGTAAACCTTCTGATTTAATTGGAAGTTTGCTTTTTTTGGCCTCTCCCGCTTCTAATTTTGTTAACGGACAGATTATATACGTTGATGGAGGAATTCTCGCGTCCTTATAATTGCTTTATTTGTGGCGTTCTACCATCATACGAATAAGAAGGGTATCACTCCATTCCCTGCCAGGATGGGTATATTTATCGATGACAATAACGAGAGAAAGAGCCAAAATAATAACCGTGAATAGAATAATGAATTGTCCCAGAAGGGACGGCTTTTTCTTCATTTATTATCACCTACTTTCGATTTGATTTTCTTTTCTTCCTATTTCATATTATTATACAATAATAAATGGAAGGGGGGATTAAGGTGTCTTTACATAGTGCCCTAAGTCTTATTCGTTTTTTTGAAGAGGAAGGTGTACGTGCGTGGATTGTAGGCGGTGCTGTTCGTGATTCTTTGGTAGGCCGTTCACTTTCTGATGTAGATGTTGCTGTTGGGTGTAGTGGGAAAGAAATAAAAAGTTTTTTCCCTAAAGCGCCGGAGATAGGCAAAGATAGTAAAAAAACGTTTGTCGTTTTTTTTGATGGTGAAGTTTTCGATGTGTTCCCTCTATACAATAAACCTCTTGATGAAGACCTTGCTCGACGCGATTTTACTGTTAATGCTATGGCACTAGATAGTAAAGGAAAGATTTATGATCCCTTCGATGGTTTTTCAGATTTAAGAAGAGGAATCTTGCGTTTTAACGGCAATCCTATTCATCGCCTGAAAGATGACCCCATACGAGCTCTTCGTTTGTGCCGATTTGCTTCTGCCCTTGATTTAAGAATAGACGAGGATTCCGCTCGAGCTGTAAAAAATTTTTCTTCTCATATACCCCATGTTTCATCTGAACGTATTGGACATGAGGTTTTAAAGGCTTTTGAAGGAGACGCTCTTCTCTTTTTCCGTTTTGTAAGAAGCCATAACCTTATGATGCCATTTTTCCCTTTTTTACAAAAACTTTCAGGACAACGTGTTGAAAGTACGAGTTCCTATGAGGGGGATAGCCTTCTGCACTCCTTTCTCTCTCTGCAGGCAGCTCAAAATTCACGCAAAGATATGGCTGTTCAAACTGCTGCTTTCTTTCAGCATGTAGATTCTGGTTTTATTAACGAGTTGCTTGTTGATTGGTCGTGGCCTTCTTTTCTCAGGGGGGAAATTGTTACATTAATTAAAAATCTGCCGTTTTTTTTAGAACCACTATCTGACGATAGAGCCGTTTCTATGTTCGATGCTTTAGGAGATAGCGTGGTAAATAAGCTTTTTGATCTCTCTTTTGCATCACTCATGGCATCGGGTGAGTCTACCGATTCGTGGCGTGAAAATATGCTTCTTTATTACCGTACAATTTTAAGATTGAAATGTGTAGATTTTCTTCCCAACGGAGAAGATTTAAAGAAAATGCTTGCTATAGAAGAAGGACCTTTGATTGGTTTTTTAAAGACAGGACTTAGGCAAGCTGCTGCCAAAGGCGAGATTGAAAATAAAGAAGAGGCGGAAGAGTGGCTTTGGAAAAATGCCCCGGACAGAAATAAAAATATTGCTGAAGAGTAGCGTCTTTCTGCCCGGGTCTTACGATGATGAAATCAAAGAGTTTCGATCATTTTTTGTAGAAGTTTTGCTGCATTATTACAGTCTTTTAATGAACACTTGGCTTTGGATGTATAAGCTTTTTCCAATGGTATAGCTAGGGATAAAACGGCGCAATCAGTTCCAGACGTGTGAATACCTGCTATAGGAGCGGTATCTGGTGATATCGCCGATATTTGAAGAGGTATACTGTGATCCTCTGCAATATCCCTCAGTTCTTTGCTTAAATGAGAGCTTGAAATAACAGCATTATCCCGGCATCTCAGAACAGGACCTTTCCCTACCTGTATGGAAGAATCTATAACAGGTTCAATGTGAAGCCCTATTGCTATGCGAGGGACAAGTGTTTGAGCTAAAACGTGACAACCCCGTCCGCCCACTATCCCATGAGTGCTGAAACAAAAGTAGCTTTTTCGAAGGAGTGATAGCATATCTTTCTTCTCCAGAAGGGAGAGCAATGTCCACGAAGCAATACGCCCTTCCAGAGCGGGAGCAGTGATTGAATCTCTTTCAATAGAGAAAGGACCTGTGAGAATGCCTCGATCTCCAGGTTGTGGTAATGTGGCATTATTATCAATAGTTATTGAGATTTGGTCATCATTTATTATCCCAGTTGATCCGTTGGTAAAACAAACGGTACTTCCTGATAGCGTAACTAGAGGAAGGGGGCCCATAGGAGAATAGTAAATACGAGATTTTTCGTCGTGTCCAACTACAACAAAGCTGCACTGATCCAGAGAAACTAAGATCATAACAGATTTGTTTCTTTCATAGCCCACAGTAACATTCCCTAAAGGATCTCTCGTTATACTCATATCTGATGATAATAATGATTTCAGTCTTTGTTCAATAATACTAGACACATTTTTTTCAAATGCTGTGGGAGCAAAAGATTCCACAAGGGTACGAAGAAGTTCCATTAGTCGAGCCCTCCTTTCTCTACATATTCTAAGAAAGTTGCAATAAGGGCGATCGTATGACGAAGGTCCTCTAAATTGGCAACACTGACAGAAGAGTGTATGTAGCGACACGGAACAGAGACAGTTGCACACCGGGCTCCCTCTCCTGCAATGTGAACAACTCCACCGTCGTTTCCTCCACCCATTATTCGACGTCTTTGCCATGGAATACCGTTTTCTTCGGCGAGGGAACAAAGTTTTTCACTGAGTTGTACATCAAAACAGCTTGTGTTATCGGCAATGGAAATTGCGGGGCCATTTCCAAGCGTCGTAGAGTGTCTATATGGTTCAACTGTAGGAAGGTCTGAGCAAACGGTTCCTTCAAGAACAATGCCAATTTGAGGTTTAACTCTATATGAAGCTGAAAGAGCTCCCCGTTCCCCGACTTCTTCCTGAGAAGAAAAAACGCCATATAGGGGTAAATCCCATTTTTTTTGTAAAACTGAGGCTAAAACGCAACATCCAGCTCTATCATCTAGGGCTTTTGCCTTTACTGATGTACCGTATAAAGGCCCATACTGCGTATCAAAAGCAATGTAATCTCCTACTGCAACAAGCTGAGAGGTTTCGTCGGCAGTCGTTGTTCCTATATCGATATATGAATTTTCAAAAGAATCTTTCATCCTGACGATTCCAGGAATGCGATTCGGGCCGATCTTTACCGTTTTAGATGAGAGGACTTGTTCATGAACTCCACCAGATGGAGTGAAAGAGATTGTTCCATCTTTTCTTATTGCTGTAACTATAAAACCGACTTCGTCCATATGGGCCACTATCATTACCTTAGGATGCTGAGTATTTCCGTTTTGATATGTAATAAGGCTTCCGAGGGGATCGACATCCATCTGATCGACTTTTCCGGAGAGAGATTGTTTGATGAATTCTCTAACATCTTTTTCATCACCACAGACTCCTATCAGGTTTGTAAGAGTTTTAAGCATATAAAGTCCCCTCCTTTGTCATGGAATCAAGCAGAGGAAGGCTCTCTGATATCAAAGCAAAAGCATTATTGAGGTCATTGGTGGAGATGATTTCTGTACTACTTGCTCTATATGTTACTGGCAACTCGATAAGAGCTGATGGAATTCCACCTGCCGCTGTTTGTAGCGCCCATATATCTGAAAAACGACGTTCACCAGAAGCTCGTAGTTGAAGTTGCATATTTTTTTCTTTTGCATGTGTGCGCAAAGCATTTGTTACGAATGGATGTGCTGCCGGTCCTGAGTATGAGACGGGCCCATTTGCCAAGGAGATGGGGGAATGAGGTGTTTCCTTGCTTTGGGCGGTTGTTGAATCTAAAACAAGGGCAATATGAGGTTTTTCGGCTATAGCAGCAGCAACTGCTCCTTTAAAAGCATTGTAATGTTGCGCAGCGAAGACGATGTTGAGATCGCTTTCAAGATGAGGAATATTTTCGAGTAAGGAAAGAAGGAGAGAAGCTCCCCAGCGATCAGAGAGAGCTCGACCACATATTTTCCCTTGTGCCAGCGAGGTGGCTTTTCGTCTAACAACTGCTGTTGTTCCTGGTACTATCCATTCGGGTATGGAGTCTCTAAATGTCAGCCCCAAGTCTATTCTTAAATTTTCCTCTGATAGAGGAGCTTTACGTTCCTCAGCTTTTAAAATATGAGGAGGACGGGTTCCAATTACTCCAAAAAGCGTATGAGAACCATCGCTGATTATAACTTCTTGAGCAGCTACGTCAGAAGCCTCGAGGCCCCCAACTGTTCTAAAAGCTAGAAAGCCTTTTTCATGTCCTGTTATTACGATTCCCGGTTCATCGTAATGTGTGAGAATCATAAGTTGTCTTGAAGAGTCTTTTCCTGGGATTTTAATAATGAGAGATTCTAATTGATCTTTTCTTGCGTATTTCTTGTATTTTTCTGGAATTAAACCTATAAGTGTGTCTGCACAAAAGTTTTCTGCACCACACACAGCTTGTTGCTCAGCCAAAAATTCAAGATGTTGAGCAATATCCATTGTTTACATCTCCTTCATTCTCCGGAAAAAGGCCGTCAGCGCGCTATGTGCCGACGGCCTTAGAGGTGCTTTTATGAGTCGATATTAGTCTTTGTATGTTGTGTTTGTAACTTTTACAAAATCAAGAGGAATTAACATGATATCATGAACGCCTCTGTTCACAGCAGTAAGGTTTGAACGGGTATAAATGGGTACCCATGGAACTTCTTCATTCATTATAGTCTGCGCTCTGGCATAGGCCTGACGGCGAACTTCCTGGTCTACGGAAGAGAATCCCATCATAACGGCCTCATCAACTTCTTTATTGGCGTAAAATGTTCTGTTTGCACCGTTAGGAACTCACTGATCAGAAAGAGTAAGTGGTCTGTATACCCAGTCAGCATCTCCTGTCGATGGTGACCAACCGTAGTAGATAACCTGGCTTGTATTTTCCTCAACAGGTTTTCTTGTTTCAGCCAAGAATGTACCCCAGTCCATAACAGCCATTTTTGCATCCATACCGATTTTGGAGAGATATGCTTGAACTGCTTCTGGAATCTTCAGTGCGGGAGTGTTTCTTCCATGTGTGAGAAGTTTTACGTGAAGAGTCTTCCCGTCTTTTTCAAGAATCCCGTCTCCGTTGCTATCTTTCCAGCCAGCTTCGGCAAGAAGAGCTTTTGCTTTTTCGGGATTGTAGGGGAGTCCTTCTACTTCTGAGTAACCGTTAACAAGAGGAGCTACCATTGAGTTTACAGGTGTTGCAAATCCCATCATGATATTTTTGCAGATTGCCTCTCTGTCAATGGCCATAAATATAGCCTGGCGAACTTTAACATCTTTCAAGATTTCATCCTGACAGTTTAAGGCAAGGAACTGAACCATAACGGAAGGCCCTATGCGCATATCTATTTTCTTGCTTTCCTTTAAACGGGCAACATCCTGTGGGGGAACCTGCTCTGCAACATCAATTTCTCCTGTTTCCATCATCATGGCTCTGGCAGAGTCTTCAGGAATTGTCTTGAAGATTACTTTTTTCAGTTTGGGTTTACCACCCCAGTACTTGTCATAAGCTTTTAGAGCAATGTAGTCGCCCTGAAGCCATTCGTCAAGCATAAAGGCACCTGTCCCAGAAGGGTTACGAACGAAATCTCTGTTTTCATCAACACCTTTGGGGTCAAGAATAAGTCCAGCAGTATGTGAAAGGATGTTTAGGAAAGCACCAAAAGATGTTTTAAGGTTGAAAACTACAGTATATTCGTCTTTTACTTCCACAGAATCTACGATAGGTGCGTAGAGGGAAGAACGTTTGTATTTCCCAGAAAGGATGCGATCAAAGTTTTTCTTTACAGCTTCTGCGTTAAAGGGAGTTCCACTGTGGAATGTTACACCTTCTCTAAGGTGGAATGTCCATGTTTTCCCATCTTCAGAGATATCCCAACTGGTAGCCAGTCGAGGCTGAATTTTCATCTCTTCATCAAAAGAGACAAGTCCCTCGTAGATACTATGACACACTTCTTCTGAAGGGGTATCTGTGAGATCTTGAGGATCCATGCCAAGAGCCTCGGTGCCCTTACCAATAAGGAGTGTATCCTTACTGGATGCCGCTGCTATTCCTGCAAAACAAAAGACTACGAGAAGAACTGTTAGAACAAGTATGAGAGAACGTTTTACTGATACACCCATATACAATCACTCCTCCATATTTTGATAATGGTGAAAATTACAAACAAGCATAAATATACCTAGCGCTGCTTCCCCCCCTTCTTGTCTGCTTAAAAGTAGCTTTTTTGTTTAAAGCTTGATAGACGCAGCGAGGGATGTGGCAATGCCCATCCAGCGGCGCATCTCTTCCATGGAGTTTCCATCCATACGTACTGTTCGTCCATCAATTCGTGTTACTCCGGGAGTGTACGAAACTTCATCACATTGGCGAGTATGTTTGAAAGTAAGTTCTAGAGAGTAAGGATGTGTAATGTTCATTATGGGTGCTTTGCCAGCGCGAAGAGTTTCAACGGCCCTTTTGGCGGCGTCTTTTAAAAGAGGAAAAGTTGCTGAAGGTGGTAAAAGCTTGGCGCAGCTGTTGGAGCGTCCTTCTTTTACTGCGCATGTTACAATTTCTTTCCCCAAGAGATTTTCGGCTTCTCGACATACGGCCTTATCTCCAGTAACAAGAGCTACAGGAATGCTTTTTTCAGCACATACAGCAGCATTTAATCCTGTTTCTCCTACGGGCATTCCGTTAAGTTTTGCGTTGAAAATAGTGCTTCCAGATACAGTGTGATCAAGAACCGCATGAAGGGTTCCTGCCATAGCATGGTATCCTACGAAGAAAACTCCATCACATCCATCTGTTCCCTCTATCATTCCTAAAGCTTTAGGAGTACCTGAAATAAGGCGAACGTTTGCTGGAAGCTGCGAAACATCCACATTGATCATACGTGCATGTGAATCGTTCACGAGAATTTCTGTAGCCCCTCCTTCGAGAGCTCCTTCTATTACTGCTTGTAGGTCATGAAGCTGCATTGTACATCCGAAGGCATATTCTACTGGTGCATCTGCCCGAACGTGGAGCGAACTGACTATACCTGTAGCGCCTTCCATATCTACACTTACATAGATTTTCACAGGAGATCACCTCAATAGTAAAAATACGATGCTTTAATTGACAATTATAAACGCAAGATGTAAAAATGGATAGACAAATGGACCCATTTTTAGATTCATTTATTATTTGCTCCATCCAAAAGGGGGAGAGCAAGTGGAGGGGAAGCTACGCGCCGACGAAATTGTTTTCCGATATGTCATATCGAAATTGGTCTCTAGGGAGTTGCATCCTGGAGAGAGAGTATACGAACCGGCACTTTGCAGGGAACTTGGAGTAAGCAGAACGCCAGTTCGTCAAGCTATAAGTAGACTTATCTCAGAGGGTGTTCTTGAAAATTGTGAGGGACAGAAAGGCTATAGTGTGCCTATTTTAACCCCTGAAGATATGTTCAAAGTATATTCTACGCGTGAAATGGTTGAGGCTAAGTGTGCGTATTATGCAGCGCTTAATGCTTCAGACGAGGATGTTGCCTTACTTTGGAACATGAACAGACAAGAACATCTTCTTTACGAAACAGACGATAAAGAACGTTTTGCAACACTTAACGAAAAATTCCATATCACAATCAGTACTCTAAGTAAAAATATATACTTACAACGATTTGCAGTACAACTTTATTGGAGAGCCCAACTTTATACCTTTTATCTCGGTAGTTTTTATCGCTATTATCGCTCTCTTGCCGAGAGGAAATCTCATCCTCGTGATCCTGAACATCATACGAATAAAGAGCATGCCCGAGTTATTTCGGCTATTCAGAATAGATGCCCTGACGAAGCTCATCAAGCCATGGCAGAACATATTCGCCGAACGTACGAACATTTTTGCAGAATAGAAAAATCTAATAATTTCTAGATTCGGAAAGGAGGTGTTCCTGAGAAAAATCTAGGAAAGTGAAATGGCAACACTGGAATCGTTGTAACGAAACTATGATGACGTAATTTGTTACGGAGTTATGGAGGTGTAGTATGGGACGTTTTGTTGCCAGAAGGTTGATAATGCTTATTCCTGTTCTTTTCGGAGTCTCCATTATTGCCTTCATGATCTTACATTTGGCTCCTGGCGATCCAGCAGAAATGTTAGCCGGGGTCGAAGCTTCCCAACAAGAAATCGAGCTAATCAGAGAACGTTTTGGGTTAAACCAACCCCTTCACATTCAATATTTCAGGTTTTTAAGAGGTGTGGTTACAGGTGATATGCTTTCGTTGAAATATGAACAGCCTGTTTATAAGATTATTGGACCTCGCCTGAAAAATACTCTGATCCTTTCTGTAGCTGCAATGGCTATTTCTATTATTTTGGGTGTTATTGCCGGAGTACTGGCAGCGGTCTACAGGTATTCATGGCTTGATTATTTAGCCACAGTTCTTGCTCTATTAGGAATTTCTATGCCGGTTTTTTGGTGGGGGCTTCTCATGATTCTTGTCTTTGCGGTGAATTTAATGTGGCTTCCTTCTGGAGGTATGGGGGGAATTAGGAATTTAGTACTCCCGGCCATCGTCTTAGGTACGGCATCCATGGGAATCATAACTCGTATGACTCGCTCAAGTATGCTTGATGTTTTGAGACAGGATTATATTACGACAGCTCGAGCGAAGGGGCTTTTAGAGAAAATTGTTATTGTCCGTCATGCTTTGCGAAACGCTATGATTCCAACAATAACAGTTATAGGACTTCAGTTTGGAGGGCACCTTGCTGGAGCAGTTCTTACAGAGAGCGTTTTTTCATGGCCCGGAGTGGGACGACTTCTTGTCGGGTCGATTCTTGCCCGAGATTATCCCGTCGTTCAGACAACATTGTTGATCGTGGCGGCAATTTTTGTTTTTGCCAATCTTATGGTCGATATTTTATACGCTTATCTTGATCCGAGGATTCGTTATCATGGCTAATCAGAAAACTCGAAAATCAACAACTCATATAGCGCTTATTTGGCGGCGGTTACGACGAAATAAAATTGCAGTTTTTGGATTTTTGCTTATTACTCTTTATGTTGTGGCTGCCATATTTGCTCCTGTTTTAGCACCCTATGATCCGACAGAGCAGGATTTAAGCCTGAGCCTGGCTCCTATGTCATCGGAACATTGGCTTGGGTGCGATGATTTCGGGAGGGATATATTGAGCCGTATTATTTACGGAGCAAGAACCTCTTTGATCATTCAGCTTACCTCTGTTGTCATAGCTCTTTTCGTTGGAGTTTTTCTCGGAGCTGTGGGGGGCTATTTTGGGGGCTGGATAGATGAAGTTATTATGCGATTCATGGATATTATGCTTGCATTCCCAGGAATGCTTCTTGCCCTTGCTATTGTTGCAATGTTGGGGCCGAACTTAACCAACCTTATCATTGCAATTGGAATTTATTCTGTTCCTCAGTTTGCAAGAATAACAAGAGGTTCTGTCATTAGCGTAAAACAGAACGACTATGTGACAGCAGCCAGAGCCATAGGAGAAACTGATAATTCAATTATATGGCATTACGTGCTTCCTAATGCTATATCTCCCATTATTGTTCAAACATCTTTGAGAATGGCGACGGTACTTCTTACGGCGGCTGGTTTGGGATTTTTAGGACTCGGAGTACAGCCTCCTACAGCGGAGTGGGGAACGATGTTAAGTTCTGCACGAATTTATCTTCGAAGTGCCCCCCATGTTGCTATTATTCCAGGGTTATGCATTATGCTTGTCGTATTAGGATTTAACTTCCTTGGCGATGGATTACAGGATGCACTTAACCCACGACTGAAGGAGTGATTGTCATGAATACTAATGACGAACTTCTGCGTGTAGAAGATCTTACAACGTGGTTTTATACAGAGGGAGGAATTGTAAAAGCTCTTGAGAATGTTTCCTTTTCTATCAAGAAGGGGGAAATTCTTGGACTTGTGGGGGAGACAGGGTGTGGTAAGTCTGTTACATCGTCGTGTATTATGCGGCTTATTCCCACACCTCCAGGGAAAATTATGGGCGGAAAGATCATGTTTGAAGATCGTAATCTTCTTGATCTTTCTGCAAACGAGATGAGAAAGATTCGAGGAAATGAGATCTCTATGATTTTTCAGGATCCCATGAGTTGTCTCAACCCTGTTTATAAAGTAGGTTTTCAAGTTCAGGAAGCCATACAAGTTCATCAACGCTCCTTATCTTTGTCAAAAGTTATGGATAAGGTCAAGAGCCTTTTTAGCGAGGTTAATATTCCAGACCCCGACAAATCCATTGACCGTTATCCACACCAGTTTTCTGGAGGGATGAAACAACGTGTCATGATCTCTATGGCATTATCGTCCCATCCCAAACTATTGATAGCTGACGAACCGACAACGGCTCTTGATGTGTCTATTCAGGCTCAGATTCTTTCTCTTATAAAAAAGCTTCAGAAAGATTATGGAACAAGCATTTTGCTTATTTCCCATGATTTGGGCGTAATAGCTTCTATGGCGCAAAAAGTTGCAGTTATGTATGCTGGCAGCATTATAGAGTATGGAACTGTGCAGGATATTTTTAATAATCCTCTTCACCCCTATACAAAAGGGCTTCTTGGGGCCATCCCTCGACTTGATCGTGATCAGGAATGGCTACAGGTTATAAAAGGCTCTCTTCCTAATTTAATGGAGCTTCCTCAGGGATGTAAGTTCCAGGCTCGTTGCGAGTGTGCCAGACCGGAATGCTCTGAACGAAGACCAGAGCGTGTTGAAGTAGAAAAAGGACACGAGGTTGCATGCCATGTCTATTCTCAAGGTCGATAATCTAAAAAAATACTTCCCTGTCGAGGGAGGTATGTTTCGTAAGAAAATAACGGGTGAAGTAAAAGCTGTAGATGGAGTATCCTTTTCTATTGAAGAAGGAAAAACACTTGGCCTTGTAGGCGAATCTGGAAGCGGAAAATCAACGATAGGGCTGATGACTCTTAAGCTTTTAAGCATAACTGACGGTGACATCTTTTTTAAAGGTCAATCTATTCGTTCTTTTGATGATACTCAATTAAAAGAATTTCGATTGAATGCTCAGATGGTATTTCAAAATCCTTTTGCTTCTTTAAACCCCCGAATGATTATTCGAGATACCATTGGCAGAGTTCTTAAAATTCATGGTCTCGTCAAAAATGATAATGAAATGGAAGATAGAGTGCTTGAAACCCTTCAGGAAGTGGGGCTTAAACCAGAACATCTTGGGCGTTACCCTCATGAATTTTCAGGCGGGCAACGTCAGCGTATAGCTGTTGCACGTGCCCTTATTTCTAATCCGGCTTTCATTGTTCTTGACGAACCAACGTCAGCTCTTGATGTTTCTGTACAAGCTCAGATTCTTAACTTGTTTAAAACTCTTCAGGAGAAACGTGGTCTGACATATCTTTTCATTTCGCATAACCTGGCCGTTATTCGTCATATCAGCGATAATGTTGCTGTTATGTATCTTGGAAGATTGATGGAATACGCTTCGAAAGAAGAAATTTTCAACAATCCGAAGCATCCATATACGCAGGCTTTGTTGAAAAGTATTCCGAAACCATGTGTTACGGGGGAGGATATAGAAGATAAGGTTATTAAGGGGGATATTCCCAGCCCCTTGAATCCTCCTACAGGATGTCGATTTCACACTCGTTGCCCTCTTGCGCAAGATGTTTGTGCTCTGGAGGCTCCTGAGTGGCGTAAAATAGGAGAAAAGCATTTTGTCGCTTGTCATTTTGCCTAGAAAGCTGAGGAGAAAATAATGAAATCGCAGAAACGTATTGCCGATTACGGTATCCACATTGGTTGTATGAAAAGGGGAGTGCTTAACGCCATTACAGATGTTGCCGGAGTAAGGGTTGGACATTGCACCTTAGACGATGGAAACATTAAAACTGGGGTTACTGCTGTAATACCTCATGAGGGCAATATGTTTCAGGAAAAACTTTTTGCAGCATGTCACGTTATTAATGGGTTTGGGAAATCTGTTGGCCTTATTCAGATTGAAGAGTTGGGAACACTTGAAACTCCCATTATTCTTACAAACACATTAAGCACGGGGACGGCTACAGAAGCGCTTGTTCGTTATATGCTCAAAGAAAACCTTGATATTGGTAAAGAAACAGGAACTGTAAACCCTGTTGTATGCGAATGTAATGATGGGTTTCTCAACGATATACGAGGTCTCCATATTCGAGAGGAGCATGTATTGCAAGCTCTTGCCAATGTTGGTACGGAGTTTGAAGAAGGTTCTGTAGGGGCGGGACGCGGCATGTCCTGTTATCAGCTAAAGGGTGGAATAGGAACAGCATCCAGGCTTGTAGAGATAGATAATTCGACATTTACGATTGGTGTTCTTGTCCTTTCCAATTTCGGAGAAAAAGGTGACTTTGTTGTAGATGGTCATAAAGTAGGAAAAAGTATAGTTTCTTTAGAACAGCCACAAGAGGATCAAGGTTCTATTATTGTCGTCATAGCAACAGATATTCCTATGACAGAACGCCAGTTAAAACGGCTCTGTCGTCGCTCTTCAGTGGGAATCACCAGGACGGGGGCTTATATCGGAAACGGTAGTGGTGAAATAGCTATTGCTTTTACAACAGCTAATCGTTTTGCTCATTATGAAAAAGCACCTGTTTGTCCCATAGGAATATTCAACGAAAATCACATCAATTTAGCTTTTAGAGCAGTTGTGGAGGCGACAGAAGAAGCCGTTCTCAACTCGATGATTTGTGCAGAAACTACAAAAGGTCGAGATGGAAATGTTCGCCATTCTCTGAAAGAGTATGCATCTTTTCTGTATACACTGATTGATAATTCTAAGCATTGATTATATCATGTATATACTTTTAGCAAGGTGCGATGGGCTTTTCTATATCTCGTAGGAGGGAAGAACTGAATGAAGAAAAAAATGTGGATAGCTTTGCTTGCAGCGCTAGTGTGTGTCTTTGCAGTATCTGGGGCTTTTGCTGAACCTCAGACCGGTGGTATTTTGAGATGGCGTCTTATTAACGATCCACCGTCTCTTGATCCTGTTTTTTCTAATATTACTGTTGCAACCCGTGGCTCAAATTTGTATCTGGAAACTTTGGTGACAACATCTGCTGATGGTCAAAAGATTCTTCCTTTGTTGGCTGAAAGCTGGGAAGTCAATGAAGATGCATCAGTTTGGACCTTCCATCTGCGCAAGGGCGTTCATTTCCATAAGGCGATTTTAGGCGAACCCACTCTCAATGGTGGCCGTGAAATGACAGCCGAAGATGTGAAATATAGCTTTGAACGTTTAGTAAAAATGAAAGCGGCTCGTGTTTTCTTTGCAAGCAGTATTGCCGGATTTGAAGAGTTGAACGATGGTAAGGTTGATGAATGGAGTGGCATCAAGGTTCTTGATAAATATACCGTTCAGTTTACTCTTAAGTCTTCTTTTGCACCTTTTCTTGCTGTTTTGACATACCCTAACTTCGGCGTTCTTCCTAAAGAAGATGCTGAGAAATGGGGCAAAGAGTTTACCTTCCATCCTGTGGGAACAGGTCCCTTTATTCTTGAAAAATGGGATCACGATAGCTTGGTTTCCTTTAAAAAGAATCCTGACTATTGGAGAAAAGATGCTAATGGAAAGCAGCTTCCTTATCTTGATGGGGTAGATCTGATTATTATCCCTGATAATAGCGTAGCTTACCTTGAGTTTAAAAAAGGTAACATTGACGTATTACCAGATATTCCTGATGAGTACTATAACGAAATCAAAGAAGAGTTTGGCGATAAGTTCCAGGAAATTCCTGGCTTGAACGTTCAATATTATGGAATGAACCAGACTAAGGCTCCCTTTGATAATGTTAAAGTTCGTCAGGCTTTGAACTACGCTATAAATAGAGAGGCCATCAACGAATTAGTTCTTAATGGACGTTATGCTGTTGCAAAGGGTGTTCTGCCTCCTGGTATGCCCGCATATAACCCCGATATGAACAGCTATACGTATAATCCAGAGAAAGCTAAAGAACTTTTGAAAGAGGCAGGATACGACAAAGGTTTTGAAGTGACACTTCATTATAATAACAACCCACGTCATAAGGCTATTGGCGAAGCAGTTCAGGCCCAGCTTGCTGAATTGGGAATTAAGATGAACCTTTCTTCTTCTGAAGTGGGAGCTCACTACGATGCCGTTCGACGTGGCGATTACGGTCTATTCAGAGCTGGATGGGCTGGAGACTATGTCGATCCCGATAACTTCCTTTATACATTGTTCTATTCCGGAAATATCGGACCTCAAGGAAACTATTCCCGTTATAAGAACAGCGAAGTAGATCAGTGGCTTGTTGCCGCACGCCAGGAAACTGATCATGAAAAACGTGTCGAGCTTTACAAAAAAGCCGAGCAGAAAGTTGTTGATGATGCTGTATGGCTCTTCCTTTTCTACAGCACAAACAGCCTTGTTGCAGGGCCAAACGTAGAGGATATTCATCTTGACTTCCTCGGAGACTATATGACGAAGCTTACACAAGTATATCTTGCAAAATAAACTATTCATATAGTTTTTGAATTAAAAGAGGGAGACCGTTTCCGGTCTCCCTCTTTCAGTTGAATGGAAAATGGAAATGAACGAAAGGAGTTCTTGGCACTATGAAACAAAGAGTAGAATTAACGGATTTGCTGAAATATAAATTTCTTTCAACTCCTATATTTTCACCGAATGGAGAACATATTTGCTTCAAGGTTCATCAGGCTTTACAAGAAGAGAACCGTTATGCCACAAATCTTTGGATTTATAATATTCCTCGCAAAGAGCTTAAACAACTAACCACATCAGGTAAAGAAAAATTTTTTGCATGGCAGCCAGATGGACAGTCTCTCCTCTTCGCCAGTGAGAGGAAAGAGCCTGGGAAAAAAGAAACCCATCTTTATTCCCTCCCTCTGGATGGCGGAGAAGCCCATTTCCTCAAAAGTATCCCCATGTCTCTCTCTTCCGTTGTTGTCCTTAACGATGATCTTCTCTTAATGATGGCTTCTTTCGAGCCAGAATATGTAAACCCCTATGAAGCGGATTATATGATTTTTGAACAGATTCCATTTTGTTCCAATGGGAAAGGTTTTACAGCCCAACGTAAAAATGGACTTTATTTATATAGGTTATCTACAGAGAAGGCCACGTTACTTTCTCCCCAAGACATGGACGTTGAGAATTTTTGCGTAGGTGATAACGGGAATAAAATTTTAGCTTGGGGGCCGCAATATCGTTGCGTCAAAGGACGTTATAATTCATTGTTTGAATTTGATCTTCAATCGGATAGCAACAAAGAGCTCTTAACTGGCGACACGTTTACCTGTCGTTGGGCATCATATGTCAATGGTGAAATATGGGTTACTGGCAGTTACCTTAAAGAACATGGAATCAATGAAAACGTTAAATTTTATAAGCTTAATAATGATGGTCTATCTTGTGTTACTCCCGAACTAGACAGAGGGTTGCGTAATTCCATAGGATGCGATTGTCGGTATGGAACGACAAATCTTAATCTTGCCTTTTTTGCCCAAGGAAACACCGCATGGTTTGTTTCTACAGATAACTTCAGATCTTATCTTCATACTGTTTGTCCAGATGGTTCGATAAAACAAATGACTCACGAGCTTTTTTCGGTTGATGATTATCGTATATGTGGAGATAAGGCTGCGGTTATAGGCTTAAAAGGATTGGGACTTCAAGAGCTTTATCTGGTAAAAGATGGAAAAGAAGAGCAGGTAACCCACTTTAACGATTGGCTTTTACAGGAATACGATCTTTCTGAACCTATCCATGTGCTTGTTGATAATGGAACAGACGATCCCATCGATGGATGGTATATGAAACCTGTAAATTTCGAGGAAGGGCAGAAGTATCCTGCCATTTTAGATATACATGGCGGTCCAAAAACGACGTATGGAGATGTGTTCTTTCACGAAATGCAATATTGGGCTGCGCAGGGCTATGGTGTCTTTTTCTGCAATCCCAGAGGAAGTGACGGGAAAGGAAATGGGTTTGATGATATACGAGGCAAGTATGGAACAATAGATTACGAAGATTTAATGACCTTTACCAATTGGATTACAGAGAATATTTCCTTTATTGATAAAGATCGCCTTGGCGTAACAGGTGGTTCTTATGGTGGATTTATGACGAACTGGATTATTGGACACACCGATCTTTTTAAAGCTGCTGTTTCTCAGCGGAGTATCAGTAACTGGATTTCAAAAGCTGGCGTATCGGATATAGGTTATTACTTTGTTCCAGATCAGCAAGATGCTGATATTTGGTCGGATGCTGATAAATTATGGTGGCATTCTCCTTTGAAGTATGCTAACCAAGCTAAAACTCCGACGCTTTTCATCCATTCTGATGAAGACCATCGCTGTGAACTTTCTCAGGGGCTTCAGATGTTTTCTGCATTGAAGCGTCATGGCGTGGAGAGTAAAATGTGTGTTTTCAAGGGAGAAAATCATGAATTGAGCCGAAGTGGCAAGCCTCGGCAGCGTCTTGCCCGCCTTCAGGAGATGACAGCGTGGTTTGACCGTTTCTTAAAAGGGAAGAAGTAAAATAGCATTGAAAAAAGACGTCCGAATTAATTTTCGGACGTCTTTTCCATTTTTATGTTATTTATGATTTCTTAGAAGGTATTCGAGGCAGGTTCGTGTAGCAAAAGCAGATGCTCCGAGTCCATAGCAATCGAATTCCTTTTCATAGTAGTCAACTGCTGCTATATCAAGATGAGCCCATGGAATGGTGGGATCAACGAACTCTTTTAAAAACATTCCTGCTGTAATCACGCCGCCACCAGGCCCGCCAGTGTTTACTACGTCAGCATAAGGAGTATCGATTTGTTCTCGAAGTTTTTCATCGTCCATGCAAAATCTGTGGAAACGTTCACCCGTTGTCGAAGCTACCTGAAACAGGTCATCGCTTAGTTCATCATAATCGCAGACTAGCCCGGCAGTATAGTTTCCCAGAGCTGTAACAGCAGCACCTGTAAGAGTTGCCATATCAATAATGGCCTGAGGTTTGAATGTCGATGCATAAGCAAGCATATCAGCAAGAGTAACTCGACCTTCAGCATCGGTATTTTTTATTTCAATTGTTTTACCGTTGAATGCACGGATAATATCATCAGGTCTGTACGAATTCCCATCAGGCATGTTCTCAACAGCTCCGAAAAAGCCATGTACTTCATAAGGACATTGAAGAGGAGTAAGAGCTTTCATAATACCTAAAACGTTACAAGCACCGGTTTTATCGCATTTCATGGTTTTAATGCCAGCTCTTGTTTTTATACAGAGACCGCCACTATCAAAAGTGACGCTCTTGCCCACGATAGCTATCTTTCCAAGGGGTTCTATTCCTTGAGGATGATATGTAAGATGTACAAGTCTCGGAGGTGTTTTAGACCCCTTGCCAACGTGCCAGAGAGCAAGAAGGCCTTGGTCCTGAATTTGCTGCTCGTCAAGAATGGTGAGATCCATATTATATTGTGACGCTATTTCTCTGGCGATGTCTGCCATTGTAAGAGGGGTGATAACGTTCCCAGGCTCATTAGCCAAATCTCTGGAATATGTTTGAGCAGAAGCGATATAACGGCCCCTTTCCATGGCTTCGAGGTTTCCTTTCTCAAGGAAAAAGGACTCACACTGTGTGGCTGGTGAGGTATCGGTCGTACGGTATTTTGTGAATCGATAGTTTCCTAAAATGGCTCCTTCAGCTACAGCTTTACTTGTCGCATCTGTTGGGTCTTCTGGCAGTGTAAGAGAAAAGGAAGTAACCCCCATAGCTGTTCCTTTTCTTACAAATTCGGCAGTTTTGTTGCGGTATAGGCAGATAATATCTGAATTTTGATCACTCTTTTTCCCCAGACCAATAATGGCGATCCAATGAGTGCCTTCAGAGGACGGAATAAATTGAATAGATCCCTTTTTCCCCCATTTCGAAGCCAAACTACTGTAGAGTGTCAGAGATTCAGGTATTTTGATATCCTCAAAAATCATAAATCCGCGTACACTCGTAGGTGTTGTGTATGACGGGTGAGAACTTAGAAAATCCATGACGTACACCTCCAAAAATAATGTCATCAAACATCTACTATACAACAAAGGATAGAAGAGAGGGTATAATCTCGAAGGTTAGTTGTGTATTTTTTTCAACTTCATATGAATATTACAACCTTACTATATTGGAGGCATAATTTATGGCAGATAAGAACGACATGAATCTTTCTTATTATGAGAGAGCTCAGAAACTTCACGAGAAAAATATAGTAGTTGATGCGCATTTTGATCTTTTACCATTGGTTTTGGGAAAGCGTTTAAAGGGTGAAACTCATGTTATTGAACGAGATTATCTTCCCTCTCTAAAAGCGGGCGGTGTCGGTCTGGTTATTTCCTCACTCTTTATACCCAATGAATATCTGCCTGAGATGGGGTTACGACGTGCTCTTGATTTAATAAGCGCACTTCATGCAGAAATGGAAGAAAGTCCAGGCCTTTTTGTTTTATGTAGAAATACTCGAGAAATTCGTGCTGCCAGAGAAAAGGGGCAACTTGCCATACTTCTGTCATTCGAAGGTCTTGAACCTATCGGAAACGACCTTTCTTTGCTTCGTATTTTTTATGAATTGGGTGTCAGAGGTATTGGTGTTACATGGAGCCGCCGAAATTACGCAGCAGATGGCTGCTTTTTCCACAGTGTAGAAGAAGGGAAAAAAGGTGGGCTCACTGAGTTCGGTGTAAAAGTTATTCGAGAAGCAGCTCGTTTAGGGATGTATCTTGATGTAAGCCACCTTAATGACGAGGGTTTTGACGATCTCTTTTCTTTTTATGAAGGACCTTTCATGGCCTCACATTCTAATTGCAGAGCGCTGGCTCCATCTATGAGAAATCTTACAGATGATTTAATTCGCAAATTAGCATCGCGAGGTGGTGTGATGGGCATGAATGTGTGCAGTACTTTTGTGGGAGATCCCGATGTGAAAAAGTTGGATGAAAAAGATTTAGCCAATCATGTTGATCATATCCGCGAATTGGCAGGGGTTGAGCATATAGGTTTTGGTTTTGATTTTTGCGATGAAATGAGAGATTTTACAAAACCTGGGCCTCATAGAAATTATGATTGCATAAAAGGACATTCTCGCTCTCTTGAGTTTACTGCGGAATTTCTTGCTAGAGATTACAGTGAGGAAGATGCAATAAAGATTATGGGCGGGAATTTTATGAGATTTTTGGAAAGAACTATAGGATAAACAGAGAGAGAATTTTTAAAAATTCTCTCTCTGTTGAGACTTCGTTGAAAAATAGATTGAGCCTGGCTTTTTTTGTGGAGCCGGGCTTTTTATTTTTCATGGAGAAAACAGGCAGTAAAGTGTTCGTTTCCTCTGTCGACAAGTTCCGGAATTTCTTGGGAACAGCGATCCATGGCGAATGGGCAACGTGTGTGGAAACGGCAGCCCGTGGGAGGGTTAGCCGGTGAAGGGATATCACCTTCCAACGGAATTCGTGTTCCTCGCTGTTCAGGATCAGGAAGAGGAATAGAGGAAAGAAGAGCTTTAGTATAGGGATGCATAGAATTTTCAAAGATCTCTTCTTTTTCACCTAACTCTACAATTGTTCCTAGATACATTATGGCTATTCTGTCGGAAATAAACTTTACGACAGAGAGGTCGTGGGTGATAAAAAGGTACGTGAGATCAAATTCTTCCTTCAAATCTATAAGTTCGTTAAGAACCTGGCTCTGTATAGAGACGTCAAGGGCACTTACAGGTTCGTCACAAACAATAAACTCAGGTTTGAGAGCAAGAGCTCGTGCAATACCTATTCTCTGCCTCTGTCCGCCAGAAAACTCATGCGGATAACGGAATCGATGTTCTGGAAGAAGACCTGCCTTAACAATAACGTCGGTCACATACTCATCTAGTTCCTTCTTGCCTTTGACAATACCGTAATATTTAACGGCTTCTCCTACTATTTCCTGCACTGTCATGCGAGGATTAAGGCTTCCATAAGGATCTTGAAAGATGATTTGTATGTTTTTTCGAATTTCTGCAGGATTTTCCTTCAAAGTTTCTCCCACATCTTTACCTTTAAAATACACAGAGCCTTCAGTAGGCGTAAGAAGGTGCATAAGTGTACGCCCAGTTGTAGATTTTCCACATCCAGACTCGCCTACAAGTCCTAGTGTTTCTCCTTTTTTTATGGAAAAAGAGACGCCATCCACAGCTTTTACGTAGCCTACTGTTTTTTTAAAGACTCCCTTTTTTATGGGAAAGTATTTTTTAAGTCCTTCGACTCTAAGAAGGTCTGGGCTATTTTTATTCATTTTCTACACCTACCTTCTCAGAGTGGTTTTCGTAGAGCCAGCATCGAACAGCCCTATTATCTGAAAGATTATAAAGAGGTGGCTCTTCCTTAGTGCATCTTTCAAAGCATTGAGAACAACGGTTATGAAATTTACATCCAGATGGAAAGTTTAATGGGCTTGGCACGACTCCAGGAATAACGTCAAGACGCGTAGACTTCGTGTGAAGTTTAGGAATAGAGTTCAAAAGTCCTTGCGTATACGGATGTCTGGGATCTTTGAAAAGCGGAACAACTGGAGCTCTCTCCACAACTTTCCCTGCGTACATTACCACTACTTTTTGAGCCATCTGAGCAATAACGCCAAGATCATGGGTAATGAAAATAATGGCGGAATTCATTTTATGCTTGAGTTCGTTCATAAGATCAAGGATCTGTGCTTGAACTGTAACGTCAAGGGCCGTAGTCGGTTCATCTGCGATGAGAAGAGCAGGGTTGCACGCCAATGCCATTGCAATCATGGCTCTTTGTCTCATACCGCCAGAAAGTTGGTGAGGGTATTCCAGCATCCTTTGACGAGCAGAGGGAATGCTTACAAGTTCCAACAGTTCCACTGCTTTTTCAAAAGCAGCCTTATTATCCATTTTCTGGTGAAGTCGAAGTGGTTCCATAATTTGTTCTCCTATCGTAAAGACAGGATTAAGGCTTGTCATAGGTTCCTGGAAAATCATGGAGATATCATTCCCACGAACTTTTCTCATTTGTTCCTCTGAGTATTTAGTAAGGTCTTTTCCATCAAAGAGGATTGTTCCTCCAGCTATACGTCCAGCAGGACGAGGTAAAAGCCCCATAATAGAGAGAGATGTGACCGATTTACCGCATCCGGATTCTCCTACGATACCCAATGTTTCTCCTGGTTCAACGGAGAAAGAGACACCATCAACGGCTTTGACTGTCCCTGCATCTGTATCAAAGTATGTTTTTAAGTTTTTGACTGTTAGCAGTGTCATGTTTTTCCCCTACCTTTTTAAACGAACATCAAGGGCGTCACGAAGGCCATCACCTACAAAGTTGAAAGCGAGAACGGTGTACATGATCGCTAAGCCAGGGAATATAGCCCACCACCATTGTCCTGTAGTCAGATAACGCTGGCCTTCAGATATCATGAGTCCCCAACTGGGTGTAGGCGGTTGAGCACCAAAACCAAGAAAAGCAAGCCCTGCTTCTGTTGTAATAACTCCACCCATGCCTAAGGTTGCCTGAACGATTATTGGTGCAATAGCGTTAGGCAAAATATGCCTGAATATTATTCTTGACGTTGGCAAGCCGAGAGCTTTTGTTGCTTCCACATATTCTCTTTCTCGAAGTGAGATAAACTGTGCTCTGGCAACACGGGCAATAGGTACCCATGTCACAATACCAATAGATATGAAAATGACGATCATTCCTGGATTTTTAAAGACAGCAACGACGGCCAGAACGAAGAGAAAGAATGGAAAGGCGAATACTACGTTGATGACCCACGAAATAATATCGTCAACATAGCCACCGAAATACCCAGCCAATGCTCCGAGGGTTACGCCTACAACGAGAGACACGATGGTTGCAAAAATACCGATCTGGAGAGATATTCTGGCCCCATAAATAATTCGACTGAAAATATCTCGTCCGTAGAGGTCTGTTCCCATCCAGTGCTCTGCAGATGGCGCTGCAAGTTTCGCTTTAACTCCTTCTGTCCAAATAAGCTGTTTGGCCGGGTCGTGAGGAGCTATAAATGGTGCAAATATAGCTATACTGAGCAAAGCTATAACCATAAATAACCCTATCATTGCTAATTTGTTGCGGCGAAAACGAATCCATGCCTCATACCAGAGGTTTCCTGTCGTAGCTTTCCTTTTTTGTTTTTCTGCCATAATTTTTTCTCCTGTACGTCTAGTCGTAACGAATTCGTGGATCGAAGAAGCCGTAAGATATATCAACGATAAGATTGGCTACAAGAAAGATGATGGCCATGAAAATAACTGTTCCACGAATCATAGGGAAATCTCGAGCTATCAGTGCATCTACAGAAAGTCGGCCAATACCTGGCCATGCGAAGATGGTTTCTGTTAGAACGGCACCAGAAAGAAGAGACGCTATTTGAGTTCCTATAATGGTGATGATAGGAATCATGGCATTTTTCAAAGCATGTTTCATGATAATTATGTTTTGTGCCAAACCTTTGGCGCGGGCGGTACGGATGTAGTCTTGATTAAGAACTTCAAGCATGCAGGAACGAGTAAGACGGGCTGTTAATGCGGCAGGTCGAACACCTAATGTAATCATGGGAAGTATCAGATATTTGATAGATCCGTCTCCAAATCCTGCACCTGGAATCCAACCAAGGGTGTACGCAAAAATAAAAAGCAGAAGAAGCCCTATCCAGAAAACTGGGGCGCTTACCCCTGCTATGGCTATAAACATAGCCGAGTAATCAAAAACGGAATATTGTTTAACTGCCGAAATAATACCAGCCAATATACCGATAGTGGTTCCCAGAAACAAAGCACCAGCTGCAAGCTTGGCCGTAGCTCCAAAGCGGGTGATAATGGCGTCTAAAACTTTTTCATTTGTTCGGTAGGATGTTCCAAGGTCCCCTTTACATACTTGGGTAATAAAGCGGACGTACTGAACGTGAAGCGGAAGATCAAGGCCTAAATCCGCTCGAATTTTTGCGAGAGTTTCCGGGTCGCCACGTTGCCCCATCATAATCATGGCAGGGTCTCCAGGCACAACATTAATAAGAAGAAACACGACTGTTATAACGCCCCACACAACAGGGATTGTGTAAAGAATTTTCCTCGTGATGTACGAAAACACGATGATCCTCCCTTTCCGTTGTCAAATATGTTTGGATGAATAGTATGTAAAAGCTAGGTCAAGTACACACCCCCTATGTATGTTGATACATCATAAAATGATACTCGATTAAGTGATTTTATGATGAATTGAATCTTTTTAATCTTATACAGAGCGCACAAAATAAAGCAAATAAGAGTCTCTTTTTTAAAGAGACTCTTATTTGACGTTGTCTCTATTTTTTACAATTATATATCAAGGTTCCGTACTTCGTGAGCATGGGCAGTGATGAAATCTCGTCGTGGTTCAACTTTATCGCCCATCAGAATGCTGAAGTATTCGTCTGCGACCATGGCATCTTCTATTTCTATTCGTTTTAGAAGCCGGTTTTGCGGATCCATTGTTGTTTCCCACAACTGATCTGGATTCATTTCTCCCAAACCTTTGTATCGCTGCACTGATGCTTTCTTGGAGTCAGCCATAGAATCCATGATTTGGCGCAGCTCTTTATCACTAAAGCAGTAAGAAATATTCTTTCCTCGCTGAACCCGGTAGAGGGGCGGTTGGGCCAGGTAGAGGTGTCCTTTTTCAACAAGATCGTGCATATAGCGATAGAAGAAAGTGAGCAAGAGCGTACTGATGTGAGCACCATCAACGTCAGCATCTGTCATGATGATGATTTTATCGTAACGAAGCTTGCTGTAATCAAAATCTTCTCCTATGCCACATCCAAGTGCCTGAATGATAGTTCGTATTTCATTGTTACTTAAAACTTTATCGAGGCGTGCCTTCTCCACATTAAGAATTTTCCCTCGTAAAGGGAGAATGGCTTGAAAACTTCGGTCTCGTCCCTGTTTTGCACTTCCACCAGCAGATTCTCCCTCAACAATATAGACTTCACTAATATGAGGATCTTTGCTGGAACAGTCGGCCAATTTCCCAGGAAGGTTCATTCCTGTCATAGCCGTCTTGCGTACAAGTTCTCTGGCTTTTTTAGCAGCAGCTCGAGCTTGTCGAGCACGAAGAGCTTTTTCTACAACAGGTTTGAGCACATCTTGATGTTCGTCAAGGTATGTAATAAGACCGTCATATACAACGGAATCAGTAATACCTTTAATTTCACTGTTCCCCAGCTTTGTTTTTGTTTGTCCTTCAAATTGCGGGTTGGGGAGCTTGACAGAAAGAACGCAGGTAAGACCTTCCTTAAGGTCTTCACCAGAAAGGTTCTCATCTTTGTCTCTAAGAAGTTTCGCTCGTCTGGCAACTTCATTTATAGCTCGGGTCAAAGCTGTTCTGAAACCGGATACGTGGGTACCTCCCTCGACCGTATGAATCATATTGGCGAAGGCATAGATACGCTCAAGGTAGCCGTCATTATATTGGATTCCAAGTTCCACAGATGCCCCATCTTTTTCTCCCGAAATAACGATGGGATCGGCAAAAAGAGGAGTTTTCCCCTTATTGAGGTACTCTATGAACGTTTTAATACCACCTTCGTAATGGAATTCAATGATCTTTGATACCCGTCGATCTTCAAGTGAGATCATGAGTCCCGGATTTAAGAAAGCCATTTCCCGAAGGCGACCAGTTAATATATCCGTTGAAAATTTAACTTCTTCGAATATTGTAGCGTCGGGCATAAAACGAACAAAGGTTCCATTTTGATCTGTTGGAACGCCATCTGAGAGGTCAGTTACTGGTGTCCCCTTCTCAAAACGTTGGGTTCTAGCCAGTCCATTGCGATGGATAGTTATTTCCAGCCATTCAGAAAGGGCGTTAACGACTGAAATACCTACGCCATGCAATCCTCCTGACACTTTATAGGCCTGATTGTCAAATTTACCTCCGGCATGAAGAACTGTAAGTACAACTTCTGATGCAGGTCTGCCATTTGACGGGTGAGGTTCTGTTGGAATGCCTCGGCCGTTATCTTCTATAGAGACACTCTCATCCTCATAAATTACAACACTTATCTTGCTGCAGTAGCCAGCTATGGCTTCATCAATTGAATTGTCTACGACCTCGTACACGAGATGGTGAAGGCCTCTGGCCCCTGTGTCCCCGATGTACATGCCTGGACGTTTACGAACGGCTTGTAAGCCTTCAAGTACTTGTATATCTTTGGCCGTGTACTGTTTGGCCGGTGCTGTCATACGGAATCTCCTCCTTGGTGCTTTTGCTTAAAATCCAAAGCATTACGTCTTGATTCTTTTACGAAAGCGCGGTATCTTCTAGATAGGGTCTCTGGTTTAAACCCAGTTGCAACTACAGACCCATCTTTCGTATAAAGAGCCGTTTCGTCCCCGTGGCGAACGATGGCAATGATCTTACCTGCTGAAATGATTCCCTGACCTTCGAGGGGAATGAACACGGCTTCACACCCTTTCTTTTTCTAGTGTTGCAACCTAATTATTATACCAAATATGGTTGTCTCTTGCTTTTCTTGAGCTGCTGCGCTAGAGTAACAATTCATTTTTTGGAATATATTTTTAAGGAGGATATGTGGATTGAAAGGCGTTTCTCGTTTGGCTATAAAAAAATCTCTCATTCGTTTATTTTTGGCTATAAAGGGAGAGTGGCAGGCTTTTACTGCCGTAACAGTTGGAAATATATTAATGGCTCTTGGTTTTGTTATTTTTGTTTTGCCCAATCGTTTTCCTGATCTTGGAGTTTCAGGTATTGCTGTTCTTTCGAACTATGTATGGGGTATTTCTCCGGCGTGGGGTATCCTTATTGCCAATGCTGCATTAATGGCGTGGGGGTGGCGAGAACTTTCACCTCGTTTCGTTATTTGGACAGCGTATTCTGTTGTTCTTTTTTCTTTGTTATTGAAGGTTTTTGAGGTTATTCCTCTTCTAGATCTTGAAGATAAATTTATGGCGGCCGTCCTTTCAGGTGTTATAAAGGGTTTTGGAGCAGGATTGATTTTTAGGGCGGGTTCCTCTACTGGGGGGATGGATATTCCCGGAATGGCTCTTCGTAAACGATATGGAATAGAGATGGGGCAATTTTCCATTTATTATAATACAGTAATTCTGGCGTTATCTGCTTTTGTTGTTGGCATTCAGTCGTCAATTTACGGTGTTGTTGGTCTCTACATTTATGGCATTGTCTTAGATAATACAACTCGTTCTTTTGACCGGCGAAAACAGGTGTTTATCATTACAAGTCAGCCCTATGACGTTTCATCTTTTATTACGAAAGACCTTCATAGGGGGGTAACCTTACTCCGCGGAGAAGGCGGCTTTTCGGGGCAGGAACGAATAGTGTTACTGGCCCTTCTTGAACCACGTCAAATGGTGACTCTTAAACGCTTTCTGGGAGAAAAAGATCCCAATGCCTTTATGTCAATTAGCGATGCTTCAGAAGTTCTTGGTAAAGGTTTTAAGAGCTGGAAGGCCTTATAGAACTATTTCAACGGCCACGTACACTCTCGTTTAAAGGGACAGAGAGAACAGCGTCCTTCTATAGGCTTAAAGGGACCAGATATAGCGAGGTGTGCTGTCTTTCGAACTCTTTCTTCAAGGGCAGTCCAGTCTTTATTTGAAACGTGAACAGGCTCTTCTATTCCTTCTCGTAAGTGCCATAGGCCAAGAGAGATTTGGGATATATGAAGAGCCTTTTTCATTGCTAATGCGTAAAAAGCCAGCTGATCTTTGTACAAGTTTTCAGGTACGTGAGCAAGGGTTGTTATTTTGTAATCGCGAATGAAAAGAGTGTCTTTTTCCCTCCAAAGTAAATCAATAGATCCTCCCATAGTTGGACCTTCTGGCAAAGAGACGCGGAAAGGGAACTCCTTGCGGATTGTTGTCCTGTTTTCCCGAATCTGTTTAACCAAAGAACTCTCTTGAAAGGAGAAAAGCCAAGAATATACATCTTCTCTCGTGCGAGTTCTTTTCCAGACTGGCCTAAGCTCTGATGGTAATGTTTCTGCAAACTCAAGCCAATTTTTTTGAGGAAAGAAGGAATCGAGTGGTACAGATATAAAATCCCATCGAGAGAGGAGAATGTGTACCAAACTCCCTACGTCTGTTCCTCCCTCTGTCGAGTCATCGCTTGGTTGTTCCCATACGAGTTCTTGCCCTTGCCTGTGTTTTAGTCGAAAGGCGTAAGGGCAGTATTGGAAAAGAGCAAATGATGTAGCGCTT
This sequence comes from Aminobacterium sp., assembly GCF_034926885.1. Lineage (NCBI taxonomy): Bacteria > Thermotogati > Synergistota > Synergistia > Synergistales > Aminobacteriaceae > Aminobacterium > Aminobacterium sp. Next base: position 26,294 of record NZ_JAYFQR010000014.1, on the reverse strand, counting down.
ATTTTAGATAAAAATTGAGGTTCCGGTTGTGGAAGAGGTACGAAAGACGCTATGTTTTCTGTTGTTTCTTTTTGTAGCTTCACATTAATGACAGAAGGTGGTTCGTCATTGCAAAGTGGCAATCCGGGCTTCCATGTCAGGAGCATATTAAGCCATGATTTCTCAGAAATAGAGTATCCATCTTTATTTTGAGGAAGGAGACTACATAAAACCAGACTATCTCGTGCTCGTGTTGAGGCTACGTAAAAGAGACGTTGCCATTCTTCATATTCTTCTTGCTCATCCAACAGTTTAGAGAGAGACCATGCCAAGGGCGGATTGGAAGATTTTTCGTCAGGGAAATGCCTCAAGGCTACTCCCATTTGTTTGGAAGGCATGAGTCCCTTTTTTTCACCGTCACTGCTGCTTCTTTCCAAGCCCATAACGGCGAGAACGGGAAATTCCAATCCTTTAGCCCCATGAACGGTCATGACACGAATAACATCTTCATGTTCTCCTGATACTTCTGCTTCAGTTATTTTTTCTTGCTTTTCCACGGCATCACGAAGGTATCTTGCACAGCCTGGTAGACTTATTCCGATGGTTTCTTCAAATTCTCTGGCAATATCGATGGCTTTGCGTATATTGGCGGCTACACTTCGTCTCTTCCACGCAGGGAAACTAAGTAATGTTTCGTTTCCTCGGCCAAGGAAGGAGGCAAGTACCGATGATGGGCCAAGAAAATGAGCCATTAAACGCCATTCCTGAATCTGCTGAGCCAGATGAGGCCATTGTTGTTGAAAGGTCTTGTATCTGTATCCTTTTGTTGTTGTTTTGACAAGCTCTTGAACATCATCAAGGGATAGTGTCGAAAAGGGAGAAGAAAGAAAACTTATAAGATAGTTTTCGTTCTCGGGATCATCCAAAAGGTTAAGCAGTTCAATGATATCTTGTATTTCGCTTCGAGAGAAGTAACGGGTACTTCCTTCAAAATAAATGGGAATCTGAAATTCTTCGAAGAAAATCTTCTCGAGCAGAGGAAACCACGTAGTTCGAGAAGGGACAAGAATTGCCATATCTTCCCATTGCACAGGACGGAGACATTCTTGTTTTTTGTCCCAAATCGTGTGTTTATCATTATGATAACGAGAGAAAAGACTAGCGAGACGTCTAATTTGTCGAAGGCGCATATCTCCGACTTTTTCTTTCTCTTTTCCTTCTTCAAGGTAGATAACTAAAGGGTCGACGGTACATTGCTGACGAGTTTTATACGTGTCGAGATTTCTCGGAACGTCCAAAGGTTCAAAGGGCAATTGTAGGTTTTGCCCGAGTCCGTCTTTCCATATGGAAGCAAAAAGGTTGTTTACCTCAGAAACAAGGTTTTCCCTGCTTCTGAAACTTTTATTGAGAGCAATATATTCTCCTTCTCCGCTTTTGGCTTTTCTTATATACGAAGCAAAGAGAGAAAGATCAGCATGACGAAAGCGATAGATAGACTGCTTTACGTCACCTACAAGAAAAAGACGTTGATTATATCGTCTAACAGCCTGAATGAGACGATCCTGAAGAGGGTTCGTATCTTGAAATTCGTCAACGAGAATTTCTTTAAAACGGCCAGCATATGATGGACTCTGTTCAAGGGCTTCTATTGCATAACTGATCATATCGTCGAAAGAAAGCCTGTTCTTTCTAATGCGGAATTCATTCCAAATTTGCCAGAATACAGCAGCGATACGAAGCATACATATGCGTGAAAGCTGTTCGTCAGAATCAAATCCTGAATGAAATGCACTAAGCCATGGTTCGTCTTTTTTTAGGCGATTTCTGTACGGAGAGACTGCTTCTCCAAGAGATTCGGCAATTTCATCTGAAAGTTTTCCGCGAGCCCCTTTCAGCGTATCTATGAGTGAAAGTACAAAAAGCGGCATATCATGTAGAGAAGGTCTTTCACCCCATTGTTTCATTAAACTTTGAATGCGATTACTTAATTGACTTTTCCCTTTGAGTTCTTTGAGGTTATAAAAGATGCCGATATCAGGTTCCAGAAAACGAAGCCATTCTTTTTCCCATTTTTGATACAAGCTTGTCTGAGCTTGTTCTAGAGTGGACTGGTCTCTATCTGGAAGAACGTTGCTCCATTGCCAAATATCTTCTGGACCATATCCTTGGCTGGCAAAGAGGGCTAGGGATTGCCTAGCATGAGTTGTTACTGCTTCTGGCCCAAAGGCGTTAATAATATTCATGAAGAGAGGGTCTGTAAAGAGGGTCCGTACCCTTTCTGTCCATAAGGATGGCAGACCTCTCTGAAACCATTCTTTATTCCACTGATCGAGAGCTTCTTCTGCTTCTTTCCAAAAAATACTTTCCTGAGGAGGAGCGACAACTCCAGATTCTGGGTCAAGATGAGTAGCAAGCCCGCATTCTTTAAGCACTCTCATGGAAAAAGCGTGAATGGTAGAAATATACCCTTCGTCAATACGGTCAGCGGCATCTTGAAATAAGCTTCTATATGAGGGGTGTTTCATCCCTAGTTGAAAGAGCATATTTTTAATTCTCTCAGCCATTTCCAAAGCTGCTTTTTCGGTAAAGGTTAACGTAAGAATCTCATTAGTTGCTGCGCGGCCTGAAATAAGAGCCCAGATGAAGCGCCATGCGAGAGTCCACGTCTTCCCAGTTCCAGCTCCTGCGCTAACTACAACAAGGGGGGAATCAGAAGTTATTGCTTCGTATTGTCCTGGAACGGCCTCAGTCTGCTCTTTTATCTGTTCTTTTATATGTTGCGCAAGAGTGTTATTTGTCTTCATCTTTTTCTCCTTTGCTTGCAAGTTCACTTTTTCTACACATAAGATTGAGAGAGCAGTAGTGACATGCTTTTGAATCATAGTTAGGGGCATATATACCAGACCGAAGGCTTTGTGCCATATTGTTCAGCCCAACTTTTGTCGCTTCAATGAGATCTTCTAGTGTGTTTCCGTTTCGCGCATTTGAACAGCCCGTAATCTCTAGAATATCCTGTTCTTCGACAGCACCTACAATAGAAGTGTCACTATGACAGAGATAGAGAGTTCCTACTACGCGGAGATTGGGCATATGCGCAGGCAACGTTCCTTCTCCTTCTTGGATTGCTAGGGTATATGCAGCTAATTGGAGATTTTTATTGCGGCCGTTTCCGCTGCCGAGCTTATAGTCGAGAATAATAATTCTTCCATCATTGAGAAATTCCACCCTGTCGGCTCTACCTGTAAAAGGAACCCCATTTACACTGAGGAGGGGAAGATCCATTTCTCTATATTGTCTGTAGCGAAGCTTCTCCAGGCCATTTTCTTCCATGATTTGTTGAAGATCGGCCAGTTTTAAGGTCTGTTGCAGAAGTCGTTCATTATGTCTGGTAAGAGAGGATCTCTGAAGCAGGTCAGGATAAGCGTCCTCTACTATTTCTTCCCAATAACGGCGAGCAAGTAGGGAGAGAGATTCTCCTGTCTCTTCATATGTTTCCCATACTTTATTCCAAAGTTGGTGCAGCGTACTTCCGCTTCGTGCCAGATCCAGTCCTGAAGATACGGGTTCGTCTATATTGAGACAGTTGAGGTTCGCAAATCTAAAAGGGCAATCCATATATTCGTCAAGCTTGCTAAGCTGCCCTTTAGGAGATACTGGAACTTCCGTTCTTTCCTCAGGAAGGTAGCGTTGTCTGCCTGTATATGGGTAGGCATCTTCTCTGATCTCAACACCTTCAATAGCAGGCTCCTCTTTTTTAGGCAGAAGATGACTCAATGTTCTCTCGAGAGGAGGAATTTCTTCTTTTGAATAAATCCACTTTTCCGAGAAAGACTTTCCGATGAATGGAGAGGGCGGAAGAGGTTTCCCCGATCCGTCCGCAAGTGGAGAACTTATAATTATGGCCTTTTCTCCACAGGCCAACAGTCGTCTGAATAGAGCTTCTCTTTGTTCTCTTTTTTCTTTAAGTAAGGGAAGATGTCCCCGTTCTGTTCCCATCATTTCATGAAGTGTCATTTTATGATCATCAGGAAGAAGGGAGGATTCGCTTATTTTGCCGGGCCACATAGATGCAGTAGTACCAGGCATTATCCAAAGAGATTTCTGTGTAAGGACTGGCGGAGTCCCGACAAATAAAGAAAGTGTTCCCTCTATTGCCGCAGGGAGCCAGATAGTGGCTATAGAAGCCCAGTGATGTAAGAAAGAGATAGCTTCCGATCCTGAAAAATGTACCTTTCCTGCATTGCCTATTCGATCTTGGAGTTCTCCGAGACTTTCTACTTTTTGTTCTGTTTCACGTAATGCTGCCTGAAGACGGCGAACAGACTCATCAAGTTCCGGATGATCAATGACCCAAAGGGAGAGTTCGTTGCCCCAAGAAGGTGATTCTGCGGCTAGGGTGTATAGGGCGGAAAGCAAATCTGCTGGAGTTCCGCCTTTTTCCATGGTTTTGATAAACTGACACATTTTTTTAAATGAAAGAACACCTCGTTCTGGTGCTCTATGTTTTAGTAGGTCAATCCAGCCTCCCTCACTAAGACTGAATATGTCTGTAGGAGGCGGTGTCTGAATTTCCCTTCCCGCGAGGGATGGTTCACGAAGGATATTCCACGTTTCTTCAACAGGCCATTGTTTTTCACCAGCAGACCATATCCTTCGGGCCAAATCCCAGAGAGGAGTTTGTTCTACTGTAAGCCCCTCATGAATGGAATAAGGAATATGATATCGAGTCAATACTTCTTCTGCCAAAGCCAGACAAGGACTGTCTATAACCATGCCCATTTTCTGCCACGAGGTTGTAGAAGGAAGAATATTATGCTCTGTAATATAGCCTTTCTGGTTCTTCCACAATACAAGCTCTCGTGCCAGTGTTTCCATTTCCATTCGTGGAGATCCCGATGTAATTCGCAGGGCGTTCAGTGTCCCCGATGAGGGAAGACTTTCTACCAAGGCTCCGGGAAACTGATCTACTGTGGTGTAAAAATTATCTAAACCCGTTTGTGGTGTATATATTGTTATTGTTGCTCCTAACGAAGAGAGATGTGAAAGCAGATGTATCTGACTTGAATTAAAGCTTAGAAATCCAACAAATACGAAATGGCGATTAACAACCCATCGTAGCAGTGAAGAGGGACCCTCTTTGAGGAAACGAAGAGCTATAAGAGGAATTTGCGCACTATCTACAAGATGCCATCTCTCTAAATATTCTACGTAAAGGTGAAAAAGGTGACAGAGAATTCCTTCTGGTGTGTGAATATGGGGACATTTTTCTCGGTTACAATTACCACACTCAAGAGAGAGCCCCAATGTTTCTGGCGAAACAGCTTCTCGTAATAACTCTCTAAAATGGTCTCCCAATGTTGAAATAAAGCCGGTTTGCCACACTCCAGGAGGAAGAAGTGTGTTTCCTTTTTGACTTTCCAAAAAATCTTTAACGATATACCGAACAATGAGCCAGTGGTCAGGAGGATCAATTTGGCGAATGTAGTTATTTTGACCTCCTTCAGAATTGTCAGATATGAATGTTTCAAATTGGCGGATAAGATCATCCCATCGCCAAATAGCGGGAGCACTTTGTCCTGCCATATTGTGGGGAAAAATAACATCTTGCAATAATTTTCTATCTCTGCTCGTGGGAACAAAAAATATACAGGAAGGCTTTTGGGCTGCTAAATGAAGCTCTCTTTCAAGTTCTGAAACTTTTCGATAAAGAACTATACGAGGTGATACTGTCATAAAAAGCCCTCCCAATCATGTAATCATCCACATTTATTTTACCTCAAAGATATTTTTAATGGGGCAAGTCGTCTTATTCTGATCAATTATACATCAATGATGCTTATGCCCTTATGTTATAATCAAATTATTATACTAAATTTTAGAAGGGAGTTTTGATATGAAAAGTGAAAAATGGTGGAGAAAAATATTGTTTATGTTTACGTTGTCAGTTGTTCTTTTTAATCTAGCTTCTTGTGGTTTTTCCACAGAAAGTCCTGTTATTTTCCTTGATTTTAGTTGGGAAAGTGTTCAAGTTCATAACAGAATTGCAGCGTATATTATCGAAAAAGGTTTTGGACGGAGTGTAATTTATACGTTTGCGGAAGTTGTGCCTGGGCTTATGGGATTGGAACGAGGGGATGTTCATATTGCCATGGAAACTTGGGTAGACAATGCTGGTGAATTTTGGAAGAAAGCAGAGAAGCGCGGTAAGTTACGGTCTTTGGGGAAGAATTTTCCAGATGCTCCTCAAGGATGGTATGTTCCTACATATTTAATTAAGGGAGATCCAAATCGGGGAATTAAACCTATGGCACCGGATTTAAAAAGTGTAAAGGATCTGTCTCGTTATTGGGAACTATTTCGAGACCCCGAAAATCCTCAAAAAGGACGTTTTTATAACGGACCAACTGGCTGGAACGTAAGCGTTACAAACGAGAAAAAAATGAAGTCCTATGGACTGAATTCCCGTTATACTGTTTTCTATTGTGGTTCGGCAAGCGCCCTTGCCACAGCTATTGCATCTGCATATGAAAAAGGGAAGCCTGTTCTTGCATACTATTGGGAGCCCACTCCTATCTTGGGAATGTATGATATGACGAAATTAGAAGAACCTCCTTATGATGAAAAAGTATGGAATACATCTGGAGGATGTGACTTTCCTGCTTCAAGGGTTTTAAAGACTATAAACACGGTGTTTGCTGAGGAAAATCCGGAGATAGAAAATTTTCTTATAAAATATGAGACGACTATGGGTGAGACAAACACCTTTTTAGCATATATGAAAAGAGAAAGTGCTTCTTCTTTTGAAGCGGCAGTTTGGTTTTTAAAGCATTATTCGGAACGTTGGCATCAATGGCTTGATGATCCTCTCGTGATCAAAAACGTAGAAGATGCGTTAAAAAATGAAAAAATATAAATATTTTTGTTCGAAAGAGAGCCGCTTGCCGGCTCTTTCTTTTTCCGATTTAAATAAAACTTGTCAGTTGTTTTCCATGTGGAGCAAGCCGTTTCTCTCTTCTAATGAAATAGAAACGACTCAAAAAGCGGTGAAAAATTTTTTGCAATCGCCAGAGAAGGGACCTTTTTTGCAAAAGATGCTAGAACAACGTTTGACCGAAGAAGAGTCTTTTCTTGAAAATCTCCCTTATTGGGAAAAATGGTATTTAAAAGCGAGAGATCCTTTGCCTATATACAGTAATCCTTATTATGTCTTCAACGATTCTTCAACTTCATATAGCTTATCTCTATGTGATAGGGCAGCGAAAAGTGTTGTTTCATTTTTGCGTTTTCGAGAAAACCTGTTGCAAAATCCAGAAATAGAATGGGATGAGCGAAATCCTTTAAGTTTGGAACAATATAAAAATTTTTTTTCGACAACGAGAATTCCTGGACTCAATCAAGACTTTTTAAAATCACCTTGGAGCTCGAATGGAGAGGTTACCACAAAAGAGTCTCATATTATTGTAATCTTTAAGGGTAATTTCTATAAGGTTGATGTTCTTTCTGATAAGGGGGACATTAGGGACACTAAAGAATTAAGTGGTGTTTTTTTATCTATTTTGCAGAGTTTCTCTGAAGGAGATGTGTCTACAGAAAGAATATCTTCTCCAGCACTTCTGACAACCCTTCCTAGAACGTATTGGTTCTATTGGCGAAAACGGCTTTTACAGGTTGATTCTCAAAATATTCATGTCATGAATATTTTGGAGAAAGCTCTTTTTGTTGTTTGCTTAGAAGATCATCCACTCTCTCACACAATGAATGTGTGCAGAAATGTTTGGCATGGAAAAGGAGGAGATCGATGGTTTGATAAATCTCTACAGTTAATTATTGGTCCAGGATATAGAGGGCTTTGTTTTGAACATTCAGGTTTGGATGGAGCTGCGGTCACTCGATTAGTTCGATGGGTTACTGAAGATGAAAAGGTTATCTTTCCACGAGGAGTTATGGTGGGAACACTGGCAAAAAAAGTTTCGTTTATTCTTGATTCCTCACTATGTAAAGCTATAGAAAAAGCTGCAGCACATTTTGACTCAATGATAAAAGGAACGTCTTTAATCGTTAGAGATTTTCCTTCTTTTGGATTAGAGGATATAAAAAAGCATTCTCTTAGCACAGATGCTTTCGTTCAAGTGGCTATTCAATCAAGTTTTTTTAAGAGCTTTTCCTCTCTCCCTCATGTTTTTGAATCGGTTCATCTTCGTCACTTTCGAAAGGGACGAACAGACGGAATGCGCCCTGTTACAAAAGATTCTGTTCTCTTGGTTAAGAGAATGAGAGAAGGGTATAAGAAAGAAAATCTAAAAGAGTTGTTACAAAGAGTTTCTCAGTCTCATCGAGAAAGAATTGCTATGTATATGAACGGTTATGGTCCGGAAGCTCATTTATCTTTGCTCTACGAAGTGTGGAAAGAAAATTCCAAGGATGGGAAAATGCCTGATATATTCCAATCCCCAGGCTGGTTACATTTTACTCAAAATGAAATTACCACAAGTACGACATTACCTACTGGTCTTAAAGCAGCAGGGTATGGGCCAGTAGAAGAGAAAGGCTTTGCGGTTCGTTATCTCAGGTATCCTCATTCTCTTCGGTTTAGTTTTTCATCTCGATGTAGCGAAGAGGTTCGTCTGAAGATTTTTATTGAAAATATGTTTTCTTCCCTTGAGGAAATGATGACTTGGCAGATATTCTAATATATACTATTGGGGGTATTCGTGAGGAGGGGTAGAGTGAGAAAAATAGTCTTATCAGTAATGCTCGTATGCAGTCTCTATATTTTTTCGACAGGGTCAGTTCTTTTTGCTTTGGAAGCGCCACAAAATACTTCAGAGCTTACCTTTGCTTTTTCTGATCAGGCACTGGAGTTTTTGCAGCGTTTGCCTCAACCTCTGTATCTTGATTGGGGATATTACAGAGGTATTTGAGGAGAAGATGCATCGGCTCTCGTGAAGAGCCAAAAACCGATTGATCCAGAATCTTTCGTTCTCGTTTCCCATGGCGACGTTATGCTGTGGGTACGAAATAGTATGAAATTCAAAGATAATATTATTACTCTCGAATTACTCGAATTTCGAGGTAATAAAATTTTGATTAGTAAATCGGTCCTTTACGATTAAAGTTTAATAGGAATGACCAATCTTCCGGTGTTTCCTTTGTGTAAAAGGAAACACCGGAATTTTGCTTTTTTCTTTTTCTTAAGGTACGATTCTTTAATATCTAAAAATTTTTGAGTCAAGCAATTTTTTTGACAAGGTGGAATTAACGTGATAAAAGCTGTCGTTTTTGATTTTGATATGACTTTGGCTGATAGCAGTTATGCAATTACTGATTGCACCAATCGTTTGGCACAAGAGCACGGATTGCGTAAGGTAACGAGAGAAGAGGTCTTGAAGACTATTGGTATGCCTATCCGAGATTCTTGGCTTCAGCTTTGGGGAGAGTTTAAAGAAGAATGGCTTACTCAGTATAGAGGATTTTTTGTAGAGCAGGAATATGCTGGAATTCGGCTTTTTCCAGGCACAGTCATGCTCTTGGAATCTCTTCGCAATAAGGGAATTCGTCTTGCAGTGGCATCGAATCGCCAAAATGCACGTCCGGTGGTAGAGTCTCAAAAACTTGATGGCTTTTTTGAGCATATTATCGGTATTCAGGATGTAGAACATCCTAAGCCTGCTCCTGATATTTTGCATAAAAGCATGGAACTTTTAGATGCTGCTCCTGAAGAAATATTCTACGTAGGGGATACAGACCTTGATATGATGACGTCTGTTGCTGCTGGAGTTCGTGGAGTTGGTTTGACTACTGGTAATTTCTCGTCCCACGAATTAAAAAATTCTGGTGCTTATTATACCTTCGATAAAATAGAAGACATACTTACTCTTTTTTAGAGGTTTGTTAAGGATATGAAAGAAATAGAGAGAAACAGCCTTTATAGCGGATTCAAGGCAGGTATTCCTATTGTCATTGGGTACATACCAATTGGCATGGCTTTCGGACTTTTAGCTCGTAATGTAGGGGTATCTTTTGGTGAAAACTGCCTTTTTTCTATCCTTGTTTTTGCAGGAGCAAGTCAATTTATGGCGTTGGATCTTCTCAGGGCCGGGATAGCCACAGGAGATATTATTTTGGCAACCTTTCTTCTGAATTTGCGCCATATGGTTATGGGAGCTTCATTGGCAGCTCGTCTCAAAAATGTAAATAAGAAGTGGCTACCATTTATAGCCTTTGGCATTACAGACGAAACTTTTTCTGTAGCTTCTTTGCAAGGTAAAGAGCTGTCTCCTTTTTTCTTGATGGCATTAAATGGGGTGTCTTACGCGGCGTGGATAGCAGGAACTGCATTGGGGTATGCTGTCGGTACTGTTTTGCCCGAGACTGTTCAGATTAGTTTGGGAGTAGGACTGTACGCTATGTTTACTGCTATTTTGATTCCGGAAATAAGGAAATCTATGACGGCTCTTTGTTTAGCTGGCTTCTCCGGTTTGGTTTATTTTATTCTTGACGCTTTGGAATTTTTCCCTGATGGCTGGAAGCTTATTACAGCTATTATAGTTGGTTCTTCGGCCGGTCCTTTTCTTTTGAAAGACTCTTACGAAGGAGAAAAGATATGAAAAGTTCTTTGCCCCTTATTATTGGAATGCTTATTGTGACGTACATTCCAAGATTTTGCCCTTTTTGGATATTATCCCAAAAGACCATATCTCCTTCGATGAGGAAGTTCCTTTTTGCCATTCCCTACACTGCTCTTGGAGTTCTTATTGTTAGAGGCGTAGCAGAATCTTCTTCTGAGATGGTAATTCCCACATTAGCTGGCATTGGTACGGCAGCTATCTTCTCATGGTTTGGAAGGGGATTGATTTTCTCTGTATTGGCGGCTATTTTTATTACCTATGTGACGCTATGTTTAAGTTAACAGTGTCATTTTTTGATTTTTAGAGGTGAAGTAATGAAAAATAAATCGAATAGGTTAATCAATGAAAAAAGTCCGTATTTACTTCAACATGCTCATAATCCAGTAGATTGGTATTCATGGGGAGCTGAAGCCTTTGAGAAAGCTAGAACAGAGGATAAACCCATATTTTTGAGTATCGGATATTCTTCATGTCACTGGTGTCATGTTATGGAAAAGGAGAGCTTCAGTGATGACGAAGTTGCTAACCTCCTGAATGATGCTTGTATTTCTATAAAAGTGGATAGAGAAGAACGTCCGGATATTGACCATGCATGTATGGCCGTGAGTCTTATCATGAATGGGAGTGGCGGATGGCCCTTAAATCTTTTTCTGACGCCAGATGGTAAACCTTTTTTTGCGATATCCTATGTTCCCAAACGGACGTCTGGACAGATTCCAGGTCTTGTCGATATAGTTCCACGTGTTAAGTGGCTTTGGCTTATGCAAAAGCAAAATGTAATTCAATCAGCAGATAGTATTTTAGAAGCTTTGAAAAAGGGAATATCAAACCAAAAAGGTTCTTGTCCGGGGCGAAGTGTCGCAAAAGAAGCATTTAAAGGATTGTGTGAGAGTTTTGATCCTTTGTGGGGAGGATTTGCGGATTCCCCCAAATTCGCGATGCCTCATTCTCTTCTTTTCTTACTTGAATATGGGAAGATGTTTAAAGAGGATAAAGCTTTTGAAATGGTGGAGCGAACACTAGAGACGATGGCTATGGGGGGAATACGAGACCATCTCGGTGGAGGCTTTGCCCGCTATTCTATTGATAGGGAATGGAAAGTTCCTCATTTTGAAAAGATGCTCTACGATCAGGCTCTTCTCCTTTTGGCTTATGCCTCGGCATGGGAAGTAACAGGCCGAGAAATGTATAAAAATGTAGCTTTTGATATAGCTTCATATGTGTTGCGAGATTTACGCTCTCCTCAGGGAGCTTTTTATGCTGCCGAAGATGCCGATAGTGAAGGAGTAGAAGGGCGTTTTTATGTGTGGTCGGAGAAGGAAATACGGGAGATATTGCCGCCAGAATCATTGCCTCTCTTCCTAAATGCGTACGGCATTCAGAAAAGTGGGAATTATAACCATCCAGTTACTGGACGACGAATGGGCGATAATATTCTCGCTCTTTCTGCCCCTATTCCTCAATTGGCGGAAAAGTATGAGATCGACTTGCAAACGTTAGAAAAAGAGTTAGCTGCCTCTCGTCATTTGCTTCTTGACGCGAGGAATAAACGTTCTCGCCCTCATTGCGACAAAAAGATTCTTACAGATTGGAATGGCTTGATGATTGCTGCTTTAGCGTTCGCGGGACGAATTTTTAAAGAACAACGTTTTATTGATGGGGCTCAAAAAGCAACGGAGTATATTTTATCTAAGGCTGTTCATGTAGAAAAAGGAATCTATCATAGCGTTGTGGACGGTAAAGGATCTGTTTCTGGTTTCCTCGACGATTATGCTTTTTTGATCTGGGGACTTCTCGAATTAGAAGAGGCTACAGGAAAGCCAGTCTATGGTGAGCGAGCAGTAAAACTTTCTGAGCGCATGGATTCTCTCTTTTATGACGAAAATAGTGGTGGCTATTTTATGACCTCTGAGAAAGATGAGTTGCTCTTTTTCAGACCCTTGGAAGCCGAAGATGGTGCTGTTGTTTCAGGTAACTCTGTGGCTATGATGAACTTATTGCGTATGCACCAAAGAACTGGGAAAAAGGAACATCTTCAAAAGGCTCGATCTATAGGAGCTGCATTTGCGCAAAACGTTCAGCAGAATCCAGTACTCTACACCCATTTTCTTACTGCAGTTCTCGACTTTTAAAACTCAGGAGGCTCGTGTCTCACGAACCTCCTGAGTTTCTTTACTTTCCGTTGTTTTTGTTCTTTTTTCTTACATAAATTGTATAAATAGAAGCGATAGAGAAGCAGAAAATAACAGCAATAATTGTTACGGTGTGAAGATATTCAGTTACCAATTCTTTATTATTTCCTACCCAATATCCCACAAAGGCCAGTATTGTTACCCATATGCCTGACCCTATAGCAGTAAAGATACAAAAGGGAAATAGAGGCATTCTAGATAGCCCGGCAGGAAGAGAAATATATTGTCGAATCCCGGGAAGTAAACGCCCTATAAGAGTACTGATGTGTCCATGTCGTACGAAAAAATGTTCCGCTTTATCGAGCGTTGATTCCTTTAGAAAGAAGTATTTCCCATATTTATGGAAAAAGGGACGCCCAAATCGGAGAGAAATCCAATAATTGAAGAGGGCTCCGAGAATACTCCCCAGTATTCCCATTATGATAACAAGTAAAATATTCATTTCGCCGATTGAAGCTAAGTAGCCTGCAGGTGGTATTACAACTTCACTTGGGAAGGGAAAAAAGGAAGATTCGAGAAACATAAGGCATATGATTCCGAGATATCCAAGATGTCCAATAGTTGTGACGAGCCAAGATACGGCAGTTTCAAGCATAGAGTCAATTCTCCTTTTCTTTATCGTAATCTTTCTGAGCAAAGCGTTGTAAGACGTTGCATTTCCCGCCTATATAGAATCAGAGTTATTATAGCTGCTAAAACATCAGAAATGGGGTAGGCCTTCCAAATTCCTTGAAGACCATATATGGAGGGGAGAAATAGAACCAGTGGTATTAATAGTAATACTTGACGAAGCAAAGAGAGAAAAAGAGCAGGTACAGCCTTTCCTATAGCTTGATACAGTCCAGAAGCCATAACTTGAAATCCTATAAAAGGGAAACCTATAGCCATATACCTAGATGCTGTAATGCCCAAGGGGAGAAGTTCTCTGTTGGTGCTGAACAAAGAGATGAGTGTCTCTGGCATGAAATAGAGAAGAGCGGCAGAAAGAAAACATAAAAAAGTAGAAATGGCTATTGTGAGTTTCATTGCTGTCGTAACCCGACAAAAGAGCCTTGCACCAAAATTGTAGCCGACGATAGGAAGAAGTCCCTGTACTATTCCAAAGATGGGCATAACAGCAAATTGAGTTATCCTGAGTAAGATTCCAATAGCGGCAATTGCTGCATCTCCTCCCCAAAAAGCGAGCTGTCGATTTATAACTACGAGTGAAAGACTTGCTGCTCCTTGTCTGAGAAAAGCGGAAAGGCCAATAGCTATTACTTCAGATAAAATGTTGAATTGGGGTTTGAGATTACGTAAGGAAAAACGGACATCGCTCTTCCCTCTAAGATAGTATAATCCTAGCCATAGTGCTGTTGAGGCTTGAGCTATTACGGTTGCTATCGCTGCTCCTTGAATCCCCATGCCTAAGATAAATATAAAAATAGGATCGAGAACGACATTTACTCCTGCTGAAATAAGCATGGTTTGCATAGCAAAAGTTGCGTTTCCTTCTGCTCGTACTGCATTATTGCATGCGATTGAGAAGGCAAAGAAAACAGATCCTGCGAATAGAATCTTCATATACGCGGCGGCAAAAGGAAGAATAGCATCTGTTGCTCCGAAAAGACGGAGGATAGGTTCAAGAAAGTAAAGTCCGAAAGATGCGGCTATAGCGCTAAGCAGCAAGGTTGAACTCATAAGGTTTCCAAGAGTCTTTTCTGCTTTTTCTCTATTTTTTTCTCCGAGACTTCGTGAGATAATAGAAGCACTGCCCACACCAATTATTTGTGCTGTTGCCATGATTACCATTTGAATTGGAAATGCAATGGATATTCCAGCAATAGCCAGCATGCCAACGCCCCGCCCTACGAAGATCGCATCGACAACGTTATAGAGAGCTTGAGCGATCATTCCTACCATGGCGGGAAAAGATAGCTTGGGAATCAGTTTCAGAATAGATTCTTTTTCAAGGAAAGTTGATTCATAAGCCATCTGAAACCTCCATAATACAAAGAGTTTCTTAAAGTATAACAGACAGGTAATTCCGCGCTTGTAGGGTAACGAGTGATGCGATATATTATACAAATTGTTTCCCGGGAAGGAGGTATATAAGCTATGAATAACCTTCCATACTGGAATGTCAATCTTGATATGGATATTGCGTCGTGGTTGCCTTTGGGAATTGACTACCGCCCTATATCGGTGAACCATCTCTATAGCGGTGAACTTGTTACATTAGCATCTCTTTCTTTATCACTAGGAAGTGAGCTTTTTTGCCTCTCGAGTCCCCGCATGGGTTTTGCAGGTCCTTTTCTTCGAGATTGCATGATTATTCCTGGACGTGCAAGAGGGCTGACCTTGGGATTCACAGCAGTTTTTGGTTACTCAACTTTGATGGAGGATTTAGTGGCGCGGCAAACAGATGGGAATCGAGCTATACGTGCTGGAGTTTCCCTGTGTAACTTTTGGAGCAGATCTATGCTTCTGGGGAGTTTTAAAGCAATTGTTCTCGTTAGTTCTTCTCCTTTTTTTGACGATGAAGATTTTCTCGCTCAGTTTCTTGAGGCAATGAGAAAAGAGAAGGGGAACCGGGAATTAGGATTTTTTGCCGAACAGTTTGGGTATCGGCGTTTTTCAATTCCCTACGAGACAGATGATCCTTTAAAACTTGAGATTAGTCGTCTCCTATATGAAATGGAATTCGAAGAGACGCGAGAAGCAGTTGGCCCGTCTCCAGAAGTGCCTTTTCCTTCTCCTCTTAGCATGATTGCAAAGTTAGCTAAAGGGTAAGATAAAATTATATCGGATCGAAATAAAAAAGGGGCTGCCTTAATTGACAGCCCCTTACTTCTTTACGTATTTACGTTAGTGCTATTTTTTAGGTTCAGATTCTTCTTCGCCGAAACCAACTGTCTTAAGCCAATCTGTGGGGTAACCTACAGACTGCTGTTTACCATCAGGAGATGTGATGTAGCCGTCGGAATATTTGCCGACAAGAGTCCAAGCCAGGTTCCACCAGCCTTCAACAACTTTATTAATGCTGTTGTTGGTGTAGTTGGTAAGATAGGCTTTAGCTTTTGCAGGGCTTTCTTTGTAAAGAGCGACAGCTTCTTTATCTACGACTGACTGATACATAAAGAATTCATCTTCGTAAGCTTTCTGAGCTTCTTTGATGTCTTTAATCATGTAGCTGAATTTAAGATCTGCCCAGTTGGAAACAAAGTTGAATGCCCACCAAGCGGAATTTCTATCAAACTCTGCACGCTTACCGTCGGTTATGCTCTTGGGAAGAGATGTGACACCGGCGTAAATTGGCATATAGACTGTGGAGTGAGGAGCATCTTCTCCAAACCACAGAACACCACCGATGGCGTCGGGAAGCCAGCTACGAGCCTGAGCGACAAAGCTGTAAGAGCAGCGGAACATGGAAATAGCTCTTGTCCAGTCTACGCCCTGTTTATCTTCAGGACGAACGCTCTTCGGGGTGGGGTAACGGTTTGGTGTTCCGAAGGGGCCAGCAGCCATTCCCTTTGTAAGATCAAAGCGTGTTCCTTCAAGGTAATCACGTTTAACAGTCATAAGGTCTCTTACAGAAATCTTCTTGTCGGGTTTTACCATCAGAGGATACATCTCAGCAGCATCTTCTGCGATCTTAAGGGAAGGTGCAAGAAGGCTCATGACTCTCCACTCACGTCTCTGCTGATAGTAAGGAGTTCCGTAAGGTTCTGGGTTATAGATTTTGTGGAAGACAAATTTCTCTCCCTCTTTCCACCAACCCATATCTTTTGCGAATTCTTTGATGTTGGAAGAATACATAAAGTTTTCTTTGTCGTTCCAGTCGATTTCGCCGATTCGAGAACGGTTAGCGGTTACTGTGAAGCAATCATCGGGCACACGCTGGGCAACCCAGACAGCGCCGGGCTTACCGCTTTCAGGTGTCCAAAGGGGACCAGGTCCGCAAATATCGAACATCCAGGCTTCGCCTTTGCCGTCAACGATATTAAGGGTCTCTCCGCCGTCACCATAGCCGTACTTTTCAGCAAGGGCACCCATGATTTGAATGGCTTCGCGGGCTGTTTTAGCGCGTTGAAGAGCAAACACTTCAAGCTGCTCAATCATCATCCAGCCATTTTCGCAGTAGTTTTCGTCACGTCCGCTCCAAGTGTCTTCTCCCATGATAACCTGATGTTCATTCATGAAAGGATAACCCACATGGAAATATGTGTATGTTTCTTTCGCCTGAGGAATTTCGCCGACTTTTACAAGAGGCTTGTTAGGGCGTGTGCCATGGCATATCTCTTTATAAACGGGCGTCATTTCTCCCTCTTTGTGTGCTGCACCGGGAATGACTCTGACACGGTTATCATACCAACCATCGCATGTATGGGTTACCATTGCAGAGCCATCGACAGAAGCTTTCTTTCCTACGAGGATTGTGGTACATGCAGATGCCACAGATCCGGCAAGGAAGACTGCAAGAGATGCTATTGTTACTACTTTAAGCATTTTAGAATTCATACACTTTCCCTCCTTTTTTTGTGTTGCCACTACTTCGTAAACCAGTTGACATAGAAAAGATCAGATGTTTACGAGATTTCACCCCCTCTTAATCGTAGTAGATGTTTTGAGCTGGTGCATCCTCAGGGTTTTTCATATAGGTGCCCAGCGTGTTCTCTATAACTTCCGTATAGCCTGGAACCCCAGAGATAACAACGGGGCGATCAACGGCTGTAAGAGAATAAAATTCAAGCATTTTCTGGAATGTGGAGGAATGGCGTCCCACCCGAACATCGATAGGCCAGCCCCGCTCGTCGATAGGAGCGTAGAGGAGCTTGTGTTCCCCCGCCTTCATAACAAACTCATCGCGGCCCGTCATGAGCAGATATTCGTCGGTAATGCCACGAATACGGTCAAGCATGGGTTCGGCGACCTCAACGAGAAGAGACATGGCGTCGGTATGATCGCCGATCTCTCTGTGAGACAAGCCGTGAAGGGCCTTGGGTGAAAACTCCATGCTCAGGGGCACTTCGAAAAGCTCGGCGGTGAGGGTCATGGATGTCATGGCCGCTACGGCCTGTCCCTTCTCATGGCTTACGATGGTATTTTCCACCGGATATTCAAGCTCGGCCTCGTGAAGATCCACGGCGATATCCACCTTCTCCTGGCGAATGAGCTGGGTCATGGCCCAGGTGGTTCGCTCTGTAAGGGCGCCGTTGGGTCGACCCGGCCAGGTTCTGTTCAGGTTTCTGATATCCATATAGGCCAACATCTGACGGCTGGGATAGTGGATATACACTTCGGGATCGGGCCACGAGTCCAGTGGATTGGTGCAGCGGTCGCCCATACGGAACTGCTTCTGTCCCCACGGCGTCTTCACGTAGTAGTACGTGGGGTAGGCCTCGCCCATACGAGTGCATGTAGAAGCGCTTCGGTTCGCCCGAATAATGACGATGAGCCGTCCCTGCTCCACCTTCACGTTCTCGGCGACGAGAAGGGCTCCGAGGTTGCACGCCGGCTCCTCGGGGTGGGTTCCTCCAAGAAGCAGAGCCGTTCCGCCAGGAACACCACTGTCAAAAATGTAGACGTTGCTGTCGTTGGGCGTTCCCTTCAACGTCGGTTCGTAGTCTGAGAGTTTCTTCACCTCAGTAAGTGAGGGAGAGGGAACTACCGGTTCCTTGAAATGTCGGTGTCCGTAAAACTCCCGTCCGGCAATAGCCACGAAAACAAGGGCTACGACCAACGAAAGTATCTTGATGCCATTCAGTTTTCCCTTCATCTTCTCTTCACCCCTCTTCCTACTTCAGCCGAAGGATTCTCAGCACGAAGGGCATGAGCACAATGCTGTAGAGCACTGCTTCCTGGGCATTCCTTGTCTTGATGAAGTTGCAGAGTATGGCGCCTCCGAAGAAGAGGACCATAGCGTAATACAGGTACATAATGATGGTATTTGCCAATATCATGATTCTCTAGCCTCCAAGAAATGACAGTCTGGTGCTGAAGATGAGAAAGAGCGTTCCCAAGATGGCGATGAAGGCCATGGGCACCAGACAGGCTTTCACAAAATCCCCGAAATACCGTCCCTTATACCCCAGTTCCATAACTGTGGCCCGTCCCACGACGGCGGTTGGCGGCAAACAGTCTCCCAGAGGCCATATGACCGCCATGGCCGATAAGGCGATGATGGGGTCGAGACCGCGCATGTTGAAGAGCATGATGAGCGGTACGCCCAGCAACGGAGCAACAGCATACTGCACCAGTCCCTCAGAGAGGGGCAGAATAATGCAGAGGGTGAGGTAGAGCACTCCCAGGGGAAGGGTAACCACCGCTAGGGAGATGAGCCCTCTCGCTCCGCTCAGGGCCATAATCTGTATAAGTACACCTACAACCACCATGATGCCTACGAGAGGAAGAAGGCCGTGAACGGTGGAACAGGCGATAGACCAGAACTGAAGTTTGCGCGGGCTGAGAAGCACCACTGCGAAAGAAGCGACCATGAAGAGCAGGGGCAATCCCAGTACGGGCAGTGAGAAGAACCAGATTCGTCCCGCAATAACGCAAGCCAACAGCAGAATGAATGGGGCAAGAACTCTGAACCAGTTTTGTCCTTCCGGCGCTTCCGGAAGATTGGCCAGAGCCTGGTCGAGATCGATCTTCTTCGTTCCTCGTCCTGCAAGCCAGAACATGGAGAAGAGCGCTCCGGCAACGGAAAGGACAAACAGCGGTTTGCCGAATCCCACGTAGGGCATGTTGGCACCAGCGGCAGCCATCATGGCCCAGAGGTTGATAGGAGGAGCGGCAGCGCTCATGGCTGCTCCTAAAAAGATGATGGCCGCCCGTTTCGTTTCATCGACACCCATGGCAGCCAGAACAGAACCGACGAGGGCTCCTACGGTAAGAACCGTTGTTGCACCGGAACCGGTCAGGGCTCCGGGAAGAAGCAACACGAAGGTGAGCAGCAAAAGGCAGATGGTTCGTCTTGAATGGAAGGTCGAAACGATCTTCCGAACAATAAAGGCGACGCCGCCACTTTCCCGAAGAAGGGCCATGAAGAAGGTAGCCGTGAGAAAAATGAGGCAGACATCAAAGTAGGTGAAAGCGCCTTCCACAATGTGACGAATGGGAAGAAGGGCCACGGGATTGTGGGGACTTCCCGTTACGCTGAGCATGATGGAGTGGGCGGCAGCTCCTGCCAAGGCTGCTACGAACATCGAAAGCTCCGTGCTCAGCTTCATGACTTTCGGAATGATGAAAGCCACGGCTATGACTAATAAAATTACTACTGAGTGTGTGAACATGACTGAGTCGTTCCTTTCCTTAATCTCTTTTGTAGAGAAAACAAGCCCCCGGTTACAACCGAGGGCTCTTTGAAAAAATAACTATTTGCTTAACTCTTTCAAGCTTGTGCCAATGGCAAGAGCATCTTTGGCTTCAATCAGAGGTTTATTATTTTCTTCGGCTAATTTTGTAAAATAACCATCGGTATTACTGTTTGTAACGATAAGTATTGCATCTCCAAGGGGAATGATTTCATCTATAGAAGCTTGGTCGGCACTATCTGTACGACGAGCCATTCCTTCTACGTGGGCAGTAATAACAATAATCCCTTCGGCTTTTGCAGCTTCAATAACTTCTTTGCATCGTGCTATTTCTTTGTTGACGTTAGTGCCTGCAGCACCCATTCCTTTGCCGCTTGTACCGGTAGTCACGATAAGAGTCTTGTAACCTTTGCCCTTTAACTCGCTTGCTGCAATGGTATTATTACTCTCTACAGGTGCCAGCTTAGCTTGCATAAGAGACATCTTTACCATTACCGCACCTGGGCTTTGTCCACAGGTTGTTACAATAATAGGAGCTTCAACAGTGGGTGTTTCTGCTGCTATACCAGCTCCAGCTACATTAAGAATGGCAAAGAGACAGACCACTCCTAAAAGTAGGGAAGTTTTTAGATTCATTTTCATGATGTTTCCCCTCCTTAAAAAATAAACGCGACTTTGTTACCAAAATCGCGTTTGTCTGTGCATACCTTAACTTGAGCATTGAGAAAGAACAATATTTTTGATTTTTTCGTTCACAAGTGTATCTTTTTGTTCATAACAAACCTCTTGGAAAGCAAGCTTTATCGTTCTCTACCAGCTATGCGGCATTTTGAACAAAAAGAACAAAAAAGAACGAAATGCTATTTTTTCCTGTTATTGTTATATTTTGTTATTAAATCCCAATTAAGTTGCCACCATGCCTTTTCTGTTTTTTCCATGCATTCGTTTGTAAATTTAGTTACATATTCTTGTGCTTTAGACGAATCCTTTTTAGCGAGTTCCAGGGCTTTCTTGTCTACTTCTAATACTTGTTTTGCAAAGTTTTGCTCCAAAGGATTTCTTACTGCTTTTAAGTCTTCCATAGCTTCTTGATAGCGGTGATTCACGAGATCATCAGCTAAAATGAATCCCCACTGTGCAGAGCTAAGGTTAAAGGAGTTACGATCAAAAGTTCTCCAGCTTTGTCTTGTTTCAAGAACACCCGAGTAGATCGGAACGTAACATGTAGTATGTGGGTTATCGTAACCAAACCAAAGTACCGTTCTTACAGGTGCGGGATAACCAGATCGAGCCTGTGAAACAAAACTATAAGCACAATCCCATTTTGAAATAGGTCTGCTATAAGGGATTTTTAAGAGGTTTCGCATATCTTTTGTTACAAATGGCGTTGCAAGAGGACTTTTTACCATTTTGTCTCCTTCTCGGACATACCATGCTTTTTCTGCTTCCATGTCGAAAGGAGTTTCTTCCATATGACTACGTAACATTGTCATTACATCTTGTACGGAAAGTTTCTTTTGAGGTTTAATTGCAAAGGGATAAGACATGGTTTCTGCATAAGGATCCCATTCTCTAGTTGGATCTAGCTGGCTATAAAGTGTGTAAAGCCTATTACGTATCCACATAGACGATAAAGACCAATCTTCATTTCCAGTGAGAGGAGAATAAGCTTCTTGCCAAATAAAGGGCTTATCACCGTTAGGATCATACCAGCCGTTATCAATAGCCAATTGCTTATAGTTCTTGGCAGCCATGAAGTTGTCTTTGTCATTGATGTTAATTTCTCTAATGCGGCTCATATTAGGGACGACAACAACACAATCATCTGGAACTCTCTGTGCAGCCCATACAGCACCTGGCTTGCCACTATCTGGAGTCCACATAAATCCTGCGCTACGAATTTCAAAAATCCAGGCTTCTTCTGAATCTGTAATCGTTAGACATTCTCCTTCGGTGCCGCAAGAAGGAAGGAATCCATATTTTTCTGCAAGTTCGCCAATAACTTTAATGGCTTCACGGGCTGTTTTAGCCCTTTGTAGTGCAAGAATTTCCAGTTGTTCTATTGTCAGTATCGCACGTGCATCAGGACGAAAAGTTTTTAGTTCTTCTTTTTGTCCAATAGTAGTTTCACCAATAGCAACCCCATGCTCATTCATGAAAGGATAACCTACATGAAAATAAGTGTATGTCTTTTCTACTTGAGGAATTTCTCCTATTTTTACAGGTTCAGAGTCTTCATCCATTCCAATATTCCAAAAGACATCGGCCTTACTTCCTGCAGGGAAGGTTTTCCCCGGTATTGTACGAACTCTTGCATCATAAAAAGCGCCATCTGCGGTATGGGACGTAATAACGGATCCATCAGCAGAGGCTTTTTTCCCTACCACTATGTCAGTGCAACCCCAGGCAGAGAGAGACATAAAAGAGACAAGGAGAACCGTAAAGACTACAAGTATTCCAGGGCGTAACTTTTTCACCGTAACCATCCTTCTTTCATTATTATGATATTTGAGTACAAATTCATTCCCATGAATTTTCTTATGATGGCTGCATTGTAAAAACGCTGAAAAAGTGTAACGAAATCTCTTTTTTGTATGGTGGTTATAGAATTTTGAACGACGTGTCAAGGTGCAAACTGCATACTGCATCAGAAGTTTTTATATTGAAGGTTATTGATTGTTAATGCTAACTTGGAATAAATAAAAGGCAATGTTTTGAAAATTTTGTTCATAAGTGTATCTTTTTGTTCATAACAAGACTCTTAAAAAGCGAGCTTTATTGTTCTCCATAGGCTCTGTAGGCTCTGTAAATTTTTGAACAAAAAGAACAAAATAAAAAATATGAATAGATACTCGTCTTGAATTTAATATGCGGGAGGATGAACTAGAGGTAAGCATGAGCAACAACAATTTGGTTCTGTTTGAATTATTATACAACAACTGGTTTGTGTTTTACTTGCGAACATTCATATATGATATAATATCACGATATATTTAATTGTAGAGTTAATCTAAAGTCAGATCAGGCAAGGATAGTTAACTGGCCTGTTCTTTTTTTGCGCTTTATAGCTTGAGAAAGAGCAGGTATAATATGTCTATGCAATAAAACCAGAGGAGGATTACTCTCTTTATGGAGAACAAAAAAAAGCAAACTAAAAGAGACGTTACAAAAGAAGAGCTTGCTGTTTATATGAATAAGGTGCGAGAACTTATTCAAGAGGGACAAAATAAGGGATATGTGACCCAAAAAGATATTGAAAAATACATCCCCATAGAATTTTGGAGTGCGGAAGTACTTGAGAATGTTGTAGCAAATCTTATGGAGATGGGGATTGAAGTAACTGATGATGAAGGAAAAGAAAAAGGGCAGCATATAGCTGAAGAAGAAGCTCTTGCTCAACCCTCTGTCGATGGTGAAATAGGTAAACTTGATGATATACCATTGACAGATCCTGTCCGCATGTACTTGCGAGAAATTGGAAAAGTTCCCCTTCTAGAACCAGAAGAGGAAGTTGCATTGGCGAAGCAGGTGGAGGCAGGTAGTGAAGTGGCTAAGCAGAAGATCATTGATGCTAACCTTCGCCTTGTTGTGAGCATTGCAAAAAAATATATCGGGCGTGGAATGTTATTCCTTGATTTAATACAGGAAGGGAACCTGGGACTTATTCGTGCTGTAGAAAAATTTGATTATCGAAAAGGTTTTAAATTCAGTACTTATGCGACGTGGTGGATACGTCAGGCTATTACTCGTGCCATTGCCGATCAGGCAAGAACAATCAGGGTTCCAGTTCATATGGTGGAGACAATAAATAAAATGGTAAGGGTTTCGAGGCAGCTCGTTCAAAAACTGGGGCGGGAGCCGTCAGATGAAGAAATAGCGGCCGAGATGGAAATCGAAGCTTCTAAAGTTGAAGAAATCAGACGTATTGCCCAGCTGCCTGTTTCTCTTGAAACACCCATTGGAGAAGAAGAAGATAGCCAACTTGGAGATTTTATTGAGGATAGGGATTTACCGAGCCCGGAAGAATCAGCAGCAAGTCATTTGCTTCATGAACAAATAGATGAAATGTTAGAGGCTCTTTCAGAGAGGGAGAGAGAGGTTCTTCAATATCGCTTTGGTTTGGAAGATGGACGTTCATATACACTTGAAGAAGTTGGTAAACGTTTTGGTGTTACGCGGGAAAGAATTCGTCAAATAGAGGCAAAGGCCTTACGAAAATTGAGGCACCCCAGCCGGAGTAAAAAATTAAGAGATTTTCTTGATTAATTATTAGTCAAAGTATAAAAAGACGCGCTATATGCGCGTCTTTTTAATGTGTATTTGAGAGGATGGTTACAAATGATTGGTAAGATTTTCGAAGCGCTTATGGTGATTTGTTTTGGATTGGCGTGGCCTGCATCGATTTGTAAGTCATGGAAATCTAAAAGTACGGGAGGTAAGAGTCTTTCTTTCCTTTTTATTATTTTAACAGGGTATGCGGCAGGTATAGTGCATGTGGTCTTAGATTATGAAGGTTTTAGCTGGATTCTCATTTTATATGGATTAAATGCTATTATGGTAGGTATTGATACGTGCCTTTATTTCAGGAATAAAAGGATTGAATCTCAATTAGAAAAATAGGAGCATAGATGAACGGATCAGTAGCGTATCCTCAAAAGGGAATGGTATTGCTTGTTAAAGAGTATCTCAAAGGAGAGGAATCTTTAGAGCAAATTCTTTATGAGTGGGGATATGCTGTGCTTGTTGTTTCTGACCTAAAAGAAGCTTTATTATTAGCAAAACAGGGGTCTCCTTTTATTGTTTTTGTAGGTCTGTCTTTGGCTAGAGACGTAGAAAAAATAGAATTGATTAAACAGTTAGGGCGGCTTTCTTTGATGGGAGTTGCCTTTGTAGTCGATTGTTTTAGTGAAGCAACATATAGTTTAGCTCGGGAAATTAAGGGGGGAATGTTTCTTTTCCCCCCCATTGAAGAGGGAAAAGTTCGATCACTTATAACAAACCTTCTTCCGGAGTTCGATAAATCTTTACCTTCTCTACGTCAAAAATCCATGTCTGGAGAAAGTGAGGATGTTATGCCTATAGCTGTGTGGACTCAGGATTTTTCTGTTCAAAAAAAATTTTTGGAAGAAATTTTTCCTATTGATTCAAAAAAAAGTATACATACGTTTTTGCTTGAAAATCGCCATATCCTTCATGCTTGCATAGCCCTTTCTCGCATTGTAGATGCAGATAGCAGAACCCTAGACTTTTTTAGCGTCTCTTCTGTTCATGAATTGCAATCTCTTTTTCAAAGTTCTTTTTCAAGCGAAGGGGAAATATTTAATATTGCTCTGTTCGAAGCTCTCTTAAAAGGAGAACGTTTTTTTGAAAAGGATATTTTCCTTACCCTTCCCGATGGAACTTCTTCTGCTTCCGTCTTGATTCGGTGGTCGGTCCCTTATGGGAGGACTGATTATACGAATGTTCACGTTGTAGCTCTTGATGTTTCATCTATTAAGCAAAGTGTTTTTGAATTAGAGTTGCAAAAGAAAAAATTTGAGAGAATTTTTCAGAGTTCGCCTGCAGGAATTGCCATATTGGATCCTTCTCTAAAGGCAATGGAAGTTAACGATGCTTTTGTTCATATGTTTGGCTTTTCTAGCAAAGATGAAATTATGGGAAAATCCGTAAGTGACTTTATTGTCCCATCAAAGTATATGGCCCAGTCTTTGTCCATTTGCCAAATGGTTCTTAATGGGAAAAAAGTTTTTTTGGAAACGCAACGATGTCGTAAAGATGGTCAAATTATCGATGTTTTCTTGAACTCTTCTCCGGTGACAATGCCTGGTGGTATTGTTGCTATATGTTATCTTTATACGGATATTTCAGAAAAGAAACGGGGAGAAACTCTTTTAAAACGAAAATTGAAAGTTGAGCAGATGGTTTCAGAAATATCAGCTGAGATTTTGAATTACCCTTCTTTAGAAAACGCTATTCGTAGTTCACTTCATAAAATGGCATTGTATATTGATGCAGACAGAGTTTCATATCTTGTCAAACGTCATGGAAAAATTTCTTGTAGATGGGCCAGAGTTTCGTTCCGTTTACTTAGGTAAAGTGAAAGAGATAATGAAAAAGGCGGGCACCTCTCCTTTATACTGGTGTTGCTCAAACAACCAAAATAAAGGATATAGGAGGTAAACCCGCCATGACATCAT
>NZ_JAYFQR010000025.1:0-8762 GCF_034926885.1 Aminobacterium sp. | reverse complement strand
ATATGCCTCCGTTCAACTTGCATGTGTTAAGCACGCCGCCAGCGTTCGTCCTGAGCCAGGATCAAACTCTCCATGAATTTCTTTTAAATTGACTGGCTTCCTCTTCGTCTCACCTATTCACTTTACAAGGTCCTGCGCTGCCTTTCGAGCGGCGCGAAGGGTATGATATCATTTTTCCAGAAGAAGTCAACACTAAAAAAGCAAAATCTCTAAAACCACAAAAAATGTACTATCCCTTGCTACCACTGATTTTTTACCATAAAACCATATTTTTTCTTATTTTAAACAACTATTGTCTAAATATTGAATACCTTCGACATCTCAAAAAACACGCTGTTTCCCTGGCTACTATCCATAAAGCAGACTGCTTCTGCATGCTAATATATAATATTAAAATGAATAGATATTGTACTTTGGGAGGGAATGTCTTGGATTTTACAGATCTTGTAAAGAAAAGATATAGTGTAAGAAAATATGATTCTCGTCCTGTCCCCATATCTCTCATCGAAAACTGCATGGAAGCTGCAAGGTTAGCTCCTTCTGCCTGCAACTCCCAGCCATGGTCTTTTATTATCGCTAATACCCCTGAAAAAGTAAGCGCTTTGGCAAAAGCAGCCTTCAGCGGCATATATTCAATGAACTCTTTCGCTGCAAAAGCCCCCGTCCTTATAGTGGTCGTTGCTCAACATTCTCGATACAGTGCAGCTTTAGGCGGCTTTTTCCGTGGGGTACAATTCAGTCTCATGGATGTAGCTATTGCCTGCGAACATATTTGCTTGCAGGCGACAGAACTAGGATTGGGGACATGCATGCTGGGATGGCTTGATGAGAAAAATTTAAAAAAAGAATTGCTTCTTCCCTCATCTGCAAAAATAGATATTGTAATAAGTATGGGCTATCCTGAAAATAATGATGTCGTTCGATCTAAAACAAGAAAAACATTAGATGATATAAGACGATTTCTTTAGTTTATAAAAAAAGATGGATAGGGCTCATAAAGAGCTCCGTCCATCTTTTTTCTACGCCTACAATCTCACACGGAGAATTTATTTTTAAATTCCTCAGGCTTCGCAACTTTCTGTTTTTATATCACAACAACGAGCTTCTAAAGGCAAATATGTAAGATCACATTTCATTCCACCCTTAAGGGAACATGCATTATATCCTAACAATCTCATTAGAGAAACAACTTGCCCAGCAGACTGCCCCGAATAACAACAGACAATTACTTTCTTATCTTTAGGAATCTCATTTAAATGATCTCCCACTTCGCTCCAAAAAATATTAACAGCACCTTCGAGATGTTCTTCTTCATAGTCTTCAGGTTTTCTAATGTCGAGAATGTACACTTCTTCTTTTTTCATTACTTCTTTCAATTGCTCACAACTAATGAGATTGTTACACCCTTCTTTGAGATCCTGGAAATAATCTGCGACCGCTTCTACGATTGTTTTCAAGACAAAACCTCCCTTTAGAGATCGTTGTAAGTAATGATAATCAATATCAATATTGCATTAGGAGAGAGAAATTGTCAATAAGAAACAGAAAATTTATAACTATTATAAACGTTATTTATAAAAACGTTTTTGCATTATTTTTTAAACTGTATTTAAAAGAATTACTTACATTTCTTGCTGTTTTTCTTCCATGATCTGTTTTAAGCGTTTTCCAGTAATAATAAAGTATGATTTCTCCGCAACATTGGATGCATGGTCTCCCACTCGTTCAAGATGACGGCCTATCCACATCAAAGCAGCTGCACATTGGGCAGTAACTTTATCCCCTTTCGGTTTAAGGGCTATGATTTGAATAAGTTCTTCAAAAATATTGAAATAGAGAATATCAAGTTCCTGATCTTTTAAGTAAACTTCCTCGGCTAATGCAGGATTATTAGTCTCAAAAGCATTTAGTGCATTTCGAAGCATCTCTGTCGAAATATTCTTCATTTTAGGAATATCTATCAACGGCTTTAAAAGAGGATATTTGTTAAGGAAAAGTACTCGTTCAGCTATGTTAACGGCTTCATCGCCTATTCTTTCAAGATCTGTAACTATTTTTGCTACAGCAAAAACAAATCGGAGATTTTCTCGAACTGGCTGTCTCATCGCTATAGACCCTAAGCACTCTTGATCTATTTCCACTTCCAATTTATCTATAACATCATCATTGTCTATTACCTTTTGCGCAAGGTCATTGTTTCTTTCAACTAAAGCCTCTACGGCAGAGGCAACGGCTTTTATACATTCCTCTCCCATTTTATGAACCATAGAAAGAATTCTTTTTTTATCACTTGAGTAGAGAATCATTTCCGATGTCAGTTCCTGCTCTGGCTCTTTCTTCTTCCCAAAAAGCATCACCGTCCTCACCTCTTTCTCTGATTTTTCCTCCTTTGGCAACTTCTAACGAAGCAGCAACTATTACTCGTAAGGTCGCTAAGAGACTCCAAAGGACGGCATCTTGGCGACAATTAAAAAGATGTCCGTGAAAAACCATAATCTGTCTTAACAATTCATCACGAGATCGAAATTCTTTCGCAAGTTCCAACGCCTTCTGAATACTTACAGCGTCATCAAGCGCAAAAGCGCGAAGACTATAACGTACAACATCAACTGAGAGAGAAAGATACTTTTGCCACTCCTCTCGTTGCAATTCACTGGAGAGACGATCTTCTATTCCTTCTTGCCATAAGGTGTAAAGTTTGCCTGTCGCAGTTTCAACAAGCTCTGCCATAGATATAAGCGAATACGAAATTGTTGCATATGACTCCATTTGAGAAGTATTATCGACTGGTGCCGGTATAGCAAACATATAGTCGGAACACTGCTCTAAAAGAGACGGGATCCCTCGCTGTAATTGATAAATCTGCCTTTTATAATCAGGGGCAAAAAAAAGCATATAGATAAAAGTTTCAATGTAATTTGCCAACCGTGTAATTTCTTTTTCCAAAAGAGGAACGGCAAGAGGCGGAAAATCGGTAAGACTTTCATCAAGATAGATAGCTTCTCCCGGATCTTTCGCAATTTCAGAAGAGAACCACTGCCCACTCATAACAGCAGAGCGACGTACAAAAGGCAAAAAAACAACAACATTGAGGACACTCAACCCTACTTGATAAGCTGCTAAACGCATTTCTGAATCTGCAATAAGCAAAGAAACCGAACGCAGTATAAAGGGCGCAAGAGCTATTCCTGCCACAACTCCTAAACAACGATAGACAAGAGAAAGCCAAGCAAGCCTTCGCGCATTAACACGTGCGCCAAGACTAAAAAAAAGGACGGTAACAGACGTTCCTAATCGAGCACCTAAAACTAAAGGATAGAAAGCTTCAGCTGAAGCAACACCAGAAGAAATCAAGGCTATTCCAATGGCAATAACAGCCGAAGATCCCTGAGTAAAAGATGAAACGATACATGCTACGGTAGCGAGAAGAAGAGGCTTTGTAACAAGTTGTGCGATAAAACCTCCAAATGCAGGGGTTTCAATAAGAGGGGCAAATCCAAGCTTTAAGAAGAACATCCCTGTCAAAATAAAAGCTAACCCCTTTATAATTGCCCCTACTTTCTTAAGCTTCTCAGTTTTCCCGTGAGAGAGAAAAAATCCTAATGCTAAAAAGAAAGGAGCAAGGGCAATAACGTCAAGAGCAAGCAAAGGAGCAACCAAAGTAGATCCAACTCCAGCTCCCATCATGACCAAAATAGATCCCTCATAAGGAAGAGCATGGATGTCAACGAGACCTACCGCAAACGCTGTAGCGGCAGTTCCACTCTGCGCAACGGCGGAAAGCAAAACACCCAAAGTAAAAGCCGACGATTTTTTATGCCCCATGGATGTTAACAGTTCTTTGCCGCGGCTCCCCAGGTTTCTTCTAAATGCTTTGTTGCTTTCTTCAAGACCATATAAAAGGATGGTCATTCCTCCAAGCATTAAGGCATAAGAAGAGAGATCTGAATACATTCATCATCACCCTTTTAAAAAGCTATGGAAGCAAAAGCGGTTCTTCCCCTTCGGAATCTTTCTCAAAATAATGCATCGCAACACCATGGCGTAAACCTCTGTCACTTACTGTAAAAGATTCTTCTCTCGTCATGTCTAAAATTTCTTCGACAATACATGCTCCGGCAAGGATAATATCAGCTCGACCAGGAGATAAACCTGGTATTTGACATCGATCTGCTATTGTTCTAGAAGCATACCTGAGCAATTGATCATGCACATCTTCTCTCGATAAATTAATCCCATGTATTCTACTTGCCTTATATGTTTCAAGTTCAAGCTGAACAGCTGCAAGCGTCGTGATTGTGCCGCCTATACCAATGAGGGGGCCTTGGCGGAAAACATGGTCAAGATGTTCTATCTCTTCTTTTATTGCATAACGGGCTCTCGATAAGAGCTCGTCTGATACTGGAGAGACTTGTAAATATCGTTCCGTTAAAGGAACGGATCCTAAAGAGAGGCTGCATCTATCTACAATAGAGCTTTCCTTACCTCGAACAAACTCTGTACTGCCTCCACCTATATCAAAAAGAGTAACTTCTTCGAACTTCAAAGATTGAGGCAACCCTGATAGAGCTCCGATAAAGGATAATTCGGCTTCTTCATCTCCAGAAAGAACGCGAAGCAGAATTCCTGTTTTTTCTTCAAGGAGAGTACTAAAGTAGTCTGAGTTTTCGGCAACTCGCAAAGCCATGGTTCCTACTATCTCAATTCCATCTACATCCAGCGCTTTTGCCTGGTGAACCATGGAATCAATCACTTCAACATTCCTTACTACCGGTTTATCTAAAAGTATCTTATCTTTAAAAAGGCCTTCGCTCAGGCGAGTAATTTCTGTCCTCTCAAATAATGTAGAAATAACATGATGAATGCGAGAAGCAACAAGAAGCTTTAAGGAATTAGATCCAACATCGATGACTGCTACTCTTCTCTCTCTATCCATAACTCTCCCCCCCATTTTAAGCAAAAAGCGGGCTCCCTACGCAAGGGCCCCCGCTTTTAAGTATATTTCAATCGCTAAAAGATTATCGACAAGATTTAATAGGCTTTAGCAAAAATCGTCTTTCTCGCATCAGAAGCACCAGTGAGGAAACAAGTTCCTCTCTCTGTACTATCTAATGGAATGCAACGCGGAGTCGCACCCGTTTCTTCTTTTATTTTCTTTTCATCTTCTGGCGTTCCAGCAAAATATGTCTCTACAAATCCTCCCTTTTCCTCAATAATAGTCTTTAATTCCTGCAAGGAAGAGGCTGAAGCTGTATGCTCATTACGGAAATTGAGCGCTTTTCTATAAAGATTTTGCTGTATTTCATCAAGCAGCTTTTGAACTCTGACAACAACATTTTCAAAAGGAATGTCTTCTTTGGCACCTGTATCTCGCCGAACCGCCCGTACTGTTCCGGCAGCCATATCCTTTTCACCAAGTTCCAAACGCAAAGGTACCCCTTTTTGAAGATGGTAGAAGAAACGATCACCTGGGCGCATAAAGAACTGTTCATCAACACATGTAAAACGACCACCTAATGCTTGGTTTAGCTTATCAGAGAACTCTCGGGCCTTCGGAAGAAGCTCTTCTTGTATCGCTGAATCCTTATTACTGATAGGAAGAATGGCTACCTGCACGGGAGCAATTCGAGGTGGAAGTATAAGCCCGTCATTATCTGAATGAGTCATTATTAAAGCCCCTATAAGTCGGGTAGAAACTCCCCAGCTTGTTGTCCAGGCATACTCCTGCTCTCCCTTTTGGTTTTGATACTGTATATTGAAAGCATGAGCAAAATTTTGTCCAAGGAAATGGCTTGTTCCCGCCTGTAGAGCTTTAGTATCGCTCATCATTGCTTCACATGTAAATGTATTGAGAGCTCCTGGGAAACGTTCTCCTGCCGTTTTTTCACCAGGGATAACAGGAAGAGCCAATATATCACTCATAATGTTTTTATATACCTGTAGCATTTTTAATGTCTCTTCCATAGCCTCTTCTTTTGTGGCATGAGCAGTGTGCCCCTCCTGCCACAAAAATTCTGACGTACGGAGGAAGAGACGTGGCCGTTTTTCCCAACGCATAACATTCGCCCACTGGTTGATGAGAAGAGGTAAATCACGCCAGGACTGAATCCATCTGCTATACATATGCCCGATTACCGTCTCCGATGTCGGACGAACGACAAGGGGTTCTTCTAAAGGCTCCCCACCAGCATGAGTAACGACAGCACACTCGGGAGAAAATCCTTCAACATGCTCTGCTTCTTTCTCTAGAAAAGAATTAGGAATAAGCAAAGGGAAATACGCATTTACATGCCCCGTCTCTTTAAAGGCCTCATCGAAATGGTGCTGAATAGATTCCCATAGAGCATACCCTGTTGGACGAATAACCATACAACCCCTTACTGGAGCATAGTCGGCAAGTTCTGCGACCTTAATGACATCAAGATACCACTGAGAATAATCATTCTCTTTAGGTGTTATGTTTCGTGCCATGTTTTTTTCAACCTCCGTTACAAAAACCCTTTCGGGAAAAATATTTTTATGGTAATGGATGGTGCCCCCAAATCGGTTTCCCGATAAAGAATCCCACTTTAAAATCACTTTGGTCATTATACAGGAACATAAGGCGCCCATCGAAAAAGTGTCCAGGAGCAGAGAAAGATATACCGCTCTCCCAAACACTATCAGACTTTGATCCGTTATCGTCATAAGCCCACCCTGCTCCTCCAAAAATTTCTGCAGTGAGGCTCCCCCACCAACTCTGCATGAAGACCCTGCGAAAAGCAAGATTTAACCACACCATCCGTTCTGCTTCTATTGGTCGATCTGCGTAGCTATAAAGTTCTTCTGCTGCACCTAAATAAACGGCATGGCTGGGCTCGGTCACATCTCCTTCAGCAAAACCACCTCGCAAATAGAGCCTCCACTTTTCTGAAAGAGAAAGAGCCTGAAAGATATTTACTCTGTACAAAAGTTCATCATGTTCCGGCCACCAAAATGCAACTTTCATAGAACCGCCCTTGGTGGGATCCACAGTATCATCGAGAGTATTATATGCCACATAAAAGGTAGGGCCTAGAGCGTCTTCATCTCTTCCATTGAAATGCACTCTCTCTCCGCCAATACCAACTCCCGCTCGAACATCACCCATGGAAAAATGATGAACGAGTCCCAGACCGTATCTATCCCAGTTTTTCTCAAAGGCATTTCGAGGTGTCACTTTCCAATTCTGAGCAGATAAATTGAACTCCCAAGCTTTAGAAATATCCGAAGAGGACAAATATCCCACGTCGGCCGCCCATTGTGACCCTAACTTCAAGTTCAACTTGATAGCATCACCATCTTTTAAAAGATCTCTCTTTATTCCATTTATGTAAAGCCATCTATAGGGATGAAGATTTGTTGTATACCCACCTAATCGAAGCTCAGAGCTCGGACGACGCTGGGCTGTAAAAACTATCGCCGTTCCTTTCTCTCTCTTCTCAAGACGGTAGTCTACAGCAAGAACGTCTATACGTTTAGAAATCTCATAACTCTCTTTGAGTACTTTGAAAGAATCTATTGGTTTTCCTATCCAGGATTGGTAGTGTTTTTTAAATTCATTACAAACGTTTTCCGGAAGACCTTCAACACTTACTTCGGCAACAATTTCCTGCCTCTCCTTGGGCTGTAGCTGAGGAGGCGGTGCAAGATTCGATAACTCTCGTATCTTTTTGATGTGGGCCAATGCTACATTACGGCCGGCAGCAATAATTTCTTCTGCCTTAGAAGCGTCAAATAAGGGCATTTTCCCCACTTGTGGGGTCAAAAGCACATCAGCTTCTTTCACTTCATTGGCAACGTTTTGCTGAGTTAAAACCGTTATAGACTGATCAATAACATCAACTACGGTGCGCAGCTCTTTTCTTGTTCTCAGAGAGCTTGTAACGTCGACAGCAAGAACTGGATAGTCTGGAAAGAGTTCTTTCGCAGTGATAACCGGTAAATTTGAAACTAATCCTCCATCAACAAGAAGACGCCCTCCTACTGGCCACGGCTCGAAAAGACCTGGGATAGCCATAGAAGCTCTCATAGCAGAGGCGAGACTGCCACTCTGCAAAACAACCTTCGCCCCAGTCTCCAAATCTGTTGCAACTGCTGCAAAAGGAATGGGTAATTCATTAAAATGAACTACCTGTACTCTCGATGCCATCTGTGAAAATTTCTCTAGCAGCTTAACACCGGAAAGCCCTCCCAAGTAGCCCCCCACACTTCCATGATGAACAACGGAGATCCATGGGACAGAACTTCCCTCGCGTTCTCCCAAAGGTAAAAACATCGGAGAAGACCGCTCAGAAAGAAGACTGCTTAAATCAATATTCTTAACGACTTCTTCCAATTCAAAACCATTGTAGCCGCTAGAAGCCAACCCCCCAATGATAGCCCCCATACTTGTTCCCACAATTCCAGCTATAGGAATATTCTGTTCTTCAAGCACTTGAAGAACACCGATATGGGCGAGTCCCTTTGTTCCTCCGCCAGAAAGAGCGAGAACAACTCCTCCATGAGAAGAAGCTGAACAGGTAGAAACATTTAAAAGAAGGCAACTCAAAATTATAAAGCCAGCACAAATACGTTTCAGATTTGACATCGATCGGCCCTCCTCTTGTAAGGGGCCATAGTTTGCTTCCTGATAACGTGATAAAGTGAATGGCGGGAATCCCAGTCCGTATGATTGGCTCCCGCCAATTCAAAGATAAATGGGCTCACCCTGTCCAATAGTAGTGGCGGAATGGAAGTTGCGG
>NZ_JAYFQR010000032.1:0-9970 GCF_034926885.1 Aminobacterium sp. | reverse complement strand
GTGGAAGGGCCGTCGCTCAACGGATAAAAGCTACCCCGGGGATAACAGGCTGATCCTGCCCGAGAGTTCCTATCGACGGCAGGGTTT
Source organism: Aminobacterium sp. (assembly GCF_034926885.1). Lineage (NCBI taxonomy): Bacteria > Thermotogati > Synergistota > Synergistia > Synergistales > Aminobacteriaceae > Aminobacterium > Aminobacterium sp. The sequence continues at coordinate 9,883 of NZ_JAYFQR010000032.1, read as the reverse complement.
GGCACCTCGATGTCGGCTCGTCGCATCCTGGGGCTGAAGCAGGTCCCAAGGGTTGGTCTGTTCGCCCATTAAAGCGGTACGTGAGCTGGGTTTAGAACGTCGTGAGACAGTTCGGTCCCTATCCACCATAGGCGTAGGGTATTTGAGGAGATCTGCTTCTAGTACGAGAGGACCGAAGTGGACGAACCTCTGGTGTACCGGTTGTAGCGCCAGCTGCATAAGCCGGGTAGCTATGTTCGGGTCGGATAACCGCTGAAGGCATCTAAGCGGGAAGCCGCCTCCAAGATGAGATACCCCATTCCGATAGGGAAGTAAGGTGTCCTGAAGACGACAGGATAGATAGGCCGGGAGTGTACGAGTTGTGAGGCTCTTAGCTGACCGGTACTAATACATCGAGGCCTTATTCTCACTTTCTCTTGGTTTTCTTTCCTCGATTTCTGTGTTTAGAGTACGAAAGAATAAAAGTTTGAGATCTCTGGTGGTAATAGCGGAGGGGTCACACCCGGTTCCATGCCGAACCCGGAAGTTAAGCCCTCCAGCGCCGATGGTACTGCAGAGGCTATCTGTGGGAGAGTAGGTCGCCGCCAGAGATCTTTTTTTATCCTTTCATTGTGATCTTCTTCGAAAAAACGTGTTTTTACATCGGCGCTGCGAAGAAATAGGATTAAATATTCATCTTCCCTCTTATTTACAGACTTCCCGACTTTTCCATTCTGAAAGAAATGATTACATATGGTATGGTTTTAGCATCGATTGGATGCGGGTGGTGTTTGTGATCGTTTCTGATTTATCGTGGAATAGATTTTGCATATTTCTTTCTCACATAGAAGAATTTCATGATTTTCTTCAACAAAAAGTTTCTTTTTACAATAAGAAAGCTCCTTTTTTACTTGCTAGACTTCTTTTACAGTACTTTCCCCACAAAGAAGAAGATATTTTTTCTTGCATAAAGGCAGCTACTCATATGCCCGAAGCATACCTTCCTTTATTTCCACCGATAAGTGAATTTAAAGAGTTGTTTCCTTATAAAAGCATGATAGATATGGATATAGTGCCGTTATTATTTTCCTCTGAGGAAAATAAATTGGTTATAGCCCTTTTTGATCCCTTTTTACCTAAAAATATTATTACGAAACTTGATCTTCATAAGTTTGATATTGTTGCTTTTTTAGCACCATTAACCAGAATCCGTACTTCCATTGAACGATTACGTTTTTCTCTGAAACTTAAAGAGAGTTCCTCTCTCTCTTCAAATGACGCAGTAAAGTTTGTTGATTGCATATTACATGAAGCTGTGGAAAAACAAGCTTCTGATATTCATATCGAACAACTTTCCGATTGGAGTCGCGTTAGATTTCGTGTAGATGGTTTCTGTCACACAGAATACGTTTTTTCTTCCTCTTTTCACTCAACGGTGATTTCACGAATAAAAGTCATGTCGTCAATGGATATATCTGATAAAAGGCGACCTCAAGATGGTCGATTTTGTCTTCAAAAAAAACAATCCCCCCTTGATGTAAGAGTCGCTTCTATTCCAACTCTTTATGGCGAAAAGGTAGTTTTACGCCTTTTGGGGTCTTCATATATTCCTACAAATATAGACCAACTCGGACTAAAGGAAGAAGTTATGACCCTTATTTTTAAACTGCTTTCAAAACGTGAAGGACTCCTTCTTGTCACGGGACCAACTGGTAGTGGCAAAACAACAACACTACATGCCTTAATAGATGAAATTGATGCCGATTCATTAAATGTAACTACTATAGAGGATCCTATTGAAAGAACTCATTGGGGAGTAAATCAAATACAAGTTGATGAAAAAGCAGGGCGTAGCTTCAACGTAGTTTTGCGTGCTCTTCTTCGACAAGATCCTGATGTGATACTTGTCGGCGAGATAAGAGATACAGAAACGGCTCACCTTGCTGTGCGAGCGGCACTTACTGGACATTTGGTCTTATCAACCTTGCATACGGAAGATGCTGCAAGTGCCCCCTTGCGCCTTATGGAAATGGGCGTGCCTCCCTTTCTTGTCGTATCGGCACTTAAAGCAGTTATATCTCAACGCCTTGTAAGAAGAGTTTGTCCCCATTGCAAAAATAACGTGGAAAGCAATAAATCTCTAATTGGATGTCCTTCTTGTGGTGGAACAGGTTTTTCAGGCAGAATAGGAGTTTTTGAATGTTTATATGTTTCCAATGCAATTAGAAAACTGCTCTTTCAAGAAACTCCTGTCCAATTTATTCGAGAGCAAGCACATAAAGAAGGAATGGAATCTTTATTAGAAGATGGAATACAGAAGGTCAGAAAAGGTTTGACTACGATGAAAGAAATTGCGTCACTTTCTTCGGATATGCCTATGCCTATGCCTAATGAGGTATTAAATTGACCTTTTCATATACTGCACGCACCTCAACTGGGCAAAAGACAGAAGGTTCATTAAAGGCTGATTCTGAGGAACAGGCTTTAGCCATCCTTCACGAGAGTGGCCTCTTTGTTATTTCTCTCAAAAAGCGAATTCGTTTAGTGATTAAAAAAGAGAAGCGCATTACCCTTTCTCTGACTCATTTATCTCTTTTTTTTAATCATCTTTCTGCAATGCTTTCCATGGGAGGAACTCTTTCTCAAGCTCTTTGCCTCTTAGAGAAAGAGATGGAAGAACCTTTAGTTAGCCGATTAGTAAAGCGTGTAAATGAGAAATTATTGCACGGGTACTCCCTTAGTGAATCCCTTCACCTTTCAGGGAAATGGCCAATAGGGGTTATCTCTATTATCCGTGCCGGTGAAGAAAGTGGAGAATTGCTGACGGTACTTCAACACTTAACTTCCCATTTTAGGTGGAAAAGAACCTTTCAAAAGAGGTTATTCAGTGCCTTTTTTTACCCTGCTTTTGTTGCATTAGTATCTCTTGTTGTAATTAATATCCTTTTTTTTAAAGTCTTGCCGCAATTAGAATCAACACTAAATGATTTGGGAATAGTATTTTCGCCATTATTTTCTATCTCTCTTAAAGTGATAAAAATTATATGCAGCGTTGGTGTTATTGGTGGGGGCGCTATTATTGCAACAATATATTGTATCAATCATATATGCAATGTATCTATAGGAAAAGGTGCATGGCATTGGTTGCTATCAAAAAGCAGAATATGCAGAAACATATCCCTTGCCAGAAGCTTTCAGATGTTAGCTGTGCTTTTAAAATCGGGAATTCCTCTTTTAAAGGCATTAAAACTTGCGGGAGAAATTTCTGGCAATAAAAAAATAAGAGAGAGCTTTTCTATTGTTGCAGAACATATTTCTTTGGGGCATTCTTTGTCTCAAGCACTACTAACTCAAAAAGAGTATTTACCCCCTCTTATTGTCCCTATTTTAGCTCTTTCTGAACGTTCAGGAACATTAATAGAATCTTTAATTCAGATATCTGTTCAACTCAATGAAGATTCACAACAAAACATGAAACGTTTGGAGGTTCTTATAGAGCCTATTTTGATAACATGCCTAGGAGTTTTTCTTCTTATTTTTATCAGTGCATTATTCTTACCATTGTTTAAAACTTTTCAAAATATATCCTTTTAGAAAGGGGAGATATGTGATGAAGTCCTTATCCGCAAAAAGATTGGGCTTTTCGTTAATAGAACTACTTGTCGTTCTTTTAGTGGTCGGGCTTTTGTCTGGTGGAATTATTGTAGCAGCGAGAAAAGCTGTTGTTTCGGCAAAGGCTGTGCGAATTACTTCCGATTTAAATACATTGAAATTAGCCTATCTTATGTATTCAGTGGATTTTGGAGACCACGAAGCGTTACTTTCTGATTTGACTCTTCTTGAACCATATTTAGATTCTCGTATTGATGAAAATCAATATGTAATTTGTACGGAAGATGATTCAATATACATTGGGACAGGGCCGTTTAATAAGAACATATTATTACAGCTTGAGAAGCAAGCTTCAGAGACGGGACTTTATAATTCATCGTCATCCCAGCCACCAGTATCGCCTTATGATCCAGAAAAAGGACCGTGGGTATGGGTAAAGGTGCAATAGGGAAAAAATCATGCGGTGCCTCTTTTATAGAAATAGTTGTGAGCGTGGCTATACTTATCCCTCTTATAGCAGGTATATTGAGCAATTTTTATATATTGAGTAAAGCTCAAGAGAAAAGTAGAAAAGTCTTTATGTCTGGTCTTGCCGTTTTGTACTTAGTTGAAGCAAATGAATCTGCTATGCAATGTAACGGTTTGTATGTCTGCGAGGAGCATTTCCCGAAAGGGGGAGAAGGTTGTGTGAAAATATCTACTTATAATTTAAATGAACTTCATAGAAATAACTGTTTATATGAAATATTCTTTTGGTATTAGTCGCAGGAAAAAGAGAAAAATATTTTCTCATGGGCATACATTTATTGAGGTAATAATAGCTTTATCAATAACTGTTTTTTTCTCAAATTTATTTATGCAGGGAATAGGAAGCGCCGGAAGGATTATTTACAGAATACGAGAAGGATATAGAGTTCAGGTTAAAATTTCCCATGTGTTTTCGTTTATCCTTCCACAAATTCTTAATACTGGATTGGGTATTTCTCCATCAGAAAATTTTACGGAGCTATTTAAAGATATTCCTTCAATTTCTTATTGGAAATCACCGTTACAAATTGTTCCTAATAAGGCAGCGACTTGTATGAGCAAAGATTGGGGAAATGAGTTAAGGTGTCTTTATGCCATACCATCTCGTATACAAGTGGTAGAAGTAGTTCCTTCTCAGCATCGTGTTAAACTCTCTGTTTCCCCTAATAGGAACAAAGTGGAGCCCACCTTTGGAGGAAGGGCTATGAGAACGGAAAATTGGATTATTTTCCCAGGGGCCTCACGTCCCTTTCGAGTTGTAAATCTTTCAGGGAGAATCCTCACACTTGCAGAAGATTCCCAGGATATTCAAACTATTCCTATAGGAAGTTCGCTGCATTTTCTTAGAGCGGCCAGATTTTATGTTAAAAATGGACCTCGAAGGAAGAAAGATGCCCTTTATTTTCATGATGTCACAAAGCAGAGTACTCAACCTGTTATAAATGGTATTTCTAAGATTTTATTTACATATGACCGTCAGAGGAGAGTACTTGAGGTATGTGTAAAAGTTCAAAGCAAGGAAAATCATGGAGTAGAATCTTCGAAGATAAAGACAGGCCTTTATCTTCGAAACATGTAGATCAAAACAAGGGATTTATTTTTATATTCGTCTTACTTTTTTTATCAGTTTTTCTCTTGTTTTTTCCGTTTCTTTTTGAAATCTTAAGCGAGAAATTACAAGTAAATAAAACTTTTGATAGAGGAGTCAGATTACATTGTGCTGCGGTTTCAGGAATAAACCGAGCAATACTTTGGATAGAGGGAAATATTTCCCCTTTATGCAAAGAGCAGCAAAGCTGTAATATCAAACTACCTGCTCATATAGCATCCTTTAATAGTAAAGATGTTCATGTAAAAATTGATCTTTCTATTCTATCGGCTCAATCAATAGAGGGGAAAAAATCAGCTGTCTATCATTTACGTTCAATAGCGTCCGAAAAATCTGTACGTTATGTTGTTGAGTGTATGATCCGTAATTTATTTGACAACGAAAAATGTGAAAAAACATGGTCATTCTATTCTAATAACGATAAATAAGAAGGGATAAATAGTGTTTGTTTCTTTCTTTAAAAAAAAGAAAAGAAAAATGCCATTGAGTGGGTTATATATCGGAAATAATTGGATTCGATATATATCTCTCGGGTGGGAAGGTGGCTATCTTGCTGTGCAAAAGGTATGTAAAAAAACTATTCCGAGAGAAAATTTGCTTTTTAAAACTTTCGATGATTGGGTGACGCGTATAAAGGAAATAAAGAATGAAATGGGGATTCCTCATAACTCTTTGCTCAACTGTGCTTTGCCTATAAGAGAGACATATTTTGAAACATTGAAATTCCCGATTATGCAAAGAAATGAACTTGAAAAATCAATTCGTTGGGAATGTCAAAGGAGATTAAAGAAAAAATGGGAAGATCTGTGTTTTGATAGTTATTGTTATAAAGAGCAAGAAGATTCTTCTGAATCGTTACTTTTGGTCGCTCTGACTTCTAGAAAAACAGTCAGTAAATTTTTAAAAATATTGAAGCGATGTAAATTAGGCGCCTCGTGCCTTGAACCTCCTCAACTTGCACTTCTAAGAGGGCTACAAGGGCCTTATCAAGATGATTATTTACCTCTTTCTGTCTTTTGTCCCAAGGGTAATAACGTAATTAAAATCTACATTTCTCCTGAGGGGGTTATTTCTTCAGAGCTAATTGACTTTGATGAAGAAGGCTTATTGGGAGATGAAAATCCTTATTATTCATTTCCCGAAAACCCCCATTGGTTTTGGGTATCTCATGCATTAAAGGATAAAAAAGCTATTCTCAAAACTTTTTCCACTAATATGAGAGAGCTTCCCCCTTTGCAGAATATGTGGAGTTTAGACGACAAGGGCCAATCTATCGTCGGATATGAAATAGCTTTAGGTTTAGCGTTGAGGGATTTTTTGTGCACATCAAATTAGATCTTCTTCAGTCACATTCTCGAAATGGTAAAACGTCGCTTTATACAACGTTTAAACGTTGGGGGTTTTTGAGCTTTTTTCTTTTGTTTATAGTCACAGGGACTTTTGCTGCTTATAACTTCCATCGAGATGTTACTGAGTTCGATAAAGCGATATTGCTCAAGAGAAAGAGAATAAGAAATTTGTCGACTCTCCATAACAAATTAGAGCAGGAACAGCTTGAACTGAGAGAAAAATGTATATCAATTTTAAGTTTGATGCGAAGAGATCCCTTCCATTATTCTTATATTTTGGATTACCTTCTTTGTTCTATTCCTGATAGTGTTACCTTAGATTCCATTACTTTTACTGATAGCAAACTTTTACTTATTGGAGAGGGAAAAGTCGACGAAATTCTTAATTGGCGTAATGATATGTCTGCAGAATTCAGATATATAAAAATAGAGATTCCGTATTTTTCAAAAAAAGAAAAGATGCATTCTTTTAAAATGAAGTTTTTATTAATGGCAAAGGAAGAAAAATCATGAAAAAAGAAAGTTTGCTCCAGTTTATATTCTTTTCGTGCATAGTTTTGTTTTCTTTGTATATGTCTATTTCCTTAAGAACTCTTTACAGTCAGCTACTGGAAAAACATGATATGTATCTGAAATATTCTAATGAGGAAAAAATGATAAAACAAAGTATTGCTTTTTTACTCCAAGATAACAAACAATTCGAAAAAATATACTCTATATTAAATAAAAGCAGTTTGATTGAATATACAACAAATAAAAATCAAATCCCATTGGCATGGATTTCAAAAATAATAAAGGATTGTAGTTTCTTGGCTTGTGATGTTATACAAAATTCAGATGGAAAAAAGATAAAAGTTAGACTGGAAGGTCTCTATTCTGATTGTGTTTATTTTTTAAAAAGATGTGAAGAAAATAGATGCCCCTACTTTATTGTGTCTGGAGAATTAAAATCCAAAAAGAATTGTACGGTATTGCAAGTTTACTTGAAAGAACGTAGAGGTGAAGCCGTTCATGGATAAATCATTACCCATTTTTGTAAAGAGCTTTCTTTCTCTTTTTTGGGGAATTGCCATTTGTATTTTATTTTATAACGTAAAGTTTTGGTTGCCGTCTTATTATCAGAGATCTATCAAAGAACAATCTTCGTGTGCTATTCCCGCAGAAGATAGCGTCAATTGTCATTCATATAATCAACGATTGATCCAAAAAATAAATAGTGTTCTTCAAAAAAAAAGAGAGGGAGAAAACTGCGCCCATCAACTTTTTCCTACTCATCGTAGAAAAACTCCCTTTTTAAAACAGGAATATTCATATGTGGAAAAACAAGGTTCACAAAAAACTACCCAGGAAACATTTACTATTTCTGGATGTCTTGAAGGAGCTAAGGGCACTTTTTATCTTGTTGATCATGTTGATGAAATGAAAGGAATTATGCTCGAAAAAGAAACGTTATTATCGAATTTTTCAAAACTTAACATAGAAGAATTACGTGATGATAAGAAGAGCTTAAAAGGGACACGAAATGATTAGAAGAAGCCCATTTTTCCGTGTCAGAAAGAAGTTTTTTTTAATATTTGTTATAAGTTTCTTTATATTAAATTCTGAAAGTTACGGTGCAGAAATATCTGTCATGAGAGGCCTTTCTGTTCAACAAGTTGGATCTCAAAATCTGTATATACGCGTATCGGGAGAAAACCTACCGTGTCCAAAGATAGCGGAGGAACATCCGAACATGACAGTGTTGCTTTGGAAACAGGTTACTCTTCCGTCTTCGCAGTGGAAACGTATGTACAATTTCCCCCTTCTTTCTTCCATCAAAGCACAGCAAAAGGGAAATGATATAGAGATGACGATAGTTCATTCCAACGATCTATCTCTTTCTTGGAAAAGTAAAATAAATCAACAGCTGCCTCAAAGAATTCTTATGCTTAAGAAGCGAAACGATAATCAGATGTACGATGATAATAAGCCCCAAAAAGGAAAAAATAAACTTACATCGGATCCTGTTTCTATTTCCCTCCGTAGAGCTCTTTTATCCGATGTTTTTAGACTTTTTGCCGAGTATTGGAATTTAAATTTAATTGTAGATGATTCAGTACCTGAAAAAGAAATAACATTAGTTTTAGAAGATATACCTGCTATGGAAGCTTTTTCTTATTTATTAAAGTCGCATAATTTACGATTTGCTATGTTAGGTGAAAAGACACTTTTTATAGGCACAACGGAGCATCTAGAGAATATTTTCAGGACAAAAAATACTGAACGTTTCAGATTGGCTTATAGTAACGTAAAAGATGTGGCAAAAATTTTAAAACAAGCAACAGGCATTAAGAAAATTATAGAAGATAAACGTCTTAATACTCTCTATATCACAGGAGATAGTGAACAATTGGAGAGCGTGAAGCATTATATAGATCTTATAGATCGGCCAGGAAATCAGGTAATGATAGAAGCACGGATAGTGGAAGTATCAGATAGAGCATCGGAAGAAGTTGCTTCTTGCCTTGATTCTATCTATAAAAATTGGATGCTTACATATAATGGCAAGGGGAGCCTTGGACAAATAAGATATAGTAAAAGTTCTGGGAAACAGCTTGCGGACGAAGATCCTCCACTTTCCGGCGCCGTTAAAAAGTTGGATGCACTTTTTACCATGCTTGAAAAAGATGAGCGCGGCCATGTTTTAGCCAAACCTTCTGTAATAACTGTAGAAGGAACACGTGCTCGTATACGTCTTGTTCAAAAGTATCCATATGTTTCGACTCGTGATGAAGCAGGAAATCCCACATATATTTCAGAAGAAGTTGGTCCCCAATTGGAAATAACACCTTTTGTAGGAAGGGATGGAGTTATAACAATCAAATTAGCAATACAAACAGGAGAGGTTATTTCGTGGAGGGAAGGGGCCAGGGGAGAGTTATACCCTGAAACGAGTACAAGAGAAGTTGAGACGCATGTTCGTATTCGTGATGGAGAACCTTTTGTTATCGGTGGGCTGTTTAAGGAGCAGAAAAGGAAAAACCATTACAAGTTCCCTGTTTTAGGAGATATCCCAATTCTGAAGTCGATATTTTCGTCTCAATATGTTGAAAGGGATCGAAATGAAGTCGTAATTGTTGTTGTTCCATATATTCTTTCATTTCCGCAATGAGTCACCGGAACAACTTTCTGTAAGGGGCCATAGTTTGCTTCCTGATAACGTGATAAAGTGAATGGCGGGAATCCCAGTCCGTATGATTGGCTCCCGCCAATTCAAAGATAAATGGGCTCACCCTGTCCAATAGTAGTGGCGGAATGGAAGTTGCGG
>NZ_JAYFQR010000023.1:0-40232 GCF_034926885.1 Aminobacterium sp. | reverse complement strand
TGATGTCATGGCGGGTTTACCTCCTATATCCTTTATTTTGGTTGTTTGAGCAACACCAGTATAAAGGAGAGGTGCCCGCCTTTTTCATTATCTCTTTCACTTTACCTAAGTAAACGGAACGAAACTCTGGCCCATCTACATCTTATTTTCAATTTGCTATTGACTTACATTAGTTGCACTAGCATAATTGTTTATTGCAAAAAAGCCTGCCAACACCCAAAAAGTGTAGTGTTTCCAATATTGAATAAGAATATGAATTTTTAGAGAAGCAAAATAATATGAAGGAGATGAAAGGATGAAAAAGGGAAAGTTTTTTAGTCTTACTGTAGTCGCGATTTTAGTCGCATTATTCTGTGTTGCTTCTGTTGGCTTGGCAGCAGAGAAAAAAGACACCTTGGTGGTAGCTAATATTTATGATGCAAAAACTCTTGATCCTCAAGCTACCAATGACGTTGCATCTTCTGGAGCTATGATGCAGATTTATGAAACACTTGTTGCGCTTGATGATGATAACAACGTTGTTCCTCAGCTTGCTGAAAAGTGGGAGAAACTTGATGACCTTACATACAAGTTTTATCTCCTGAAGGGTGTTAAATTCCATAATGGTGAAGAACTTAAGGCTAGCGATGTGAAATACACTATCGACCGTGCCATGTCTCCCAAGGGTGCCGCTATTCAGAACTATTCTGGAGAAGTCGAGAAGGTTGAAGTTCTTGATGATTATACATTGATTATCAAGACCAAGAAACCGTCCACCCCCTTCCTTGCCTCTCTGAGCCACACATGGGGCAGCATTATGAATGCTAAAGCAGTTGAAGAGGCTGGAGATAACTATGGTATGCATCCAATCGGAACCGGCCCCTTTAAGTTTTTAAGCTGGGCAAAAGGTGATCGTTTGACCCTTGAGCGTTTTGAAGACTTCCATGGTAAGAAACCTGCCTATAAGACCCTTGTTATGCGTTCTATTACAGAGCCCACAAGCCGTACAATCGAGCTTGAGAGCGGAGCTGTAGATATCGCTTATCAGATCACAACTAATGATATTAAGAGAGTTGAAGAGAACCCTAACCTCAAATTGATGAGAGTTATGGATAACTCCACATCATATCTTGGCTTTAACTGTGAAAAAGCTCCTTTCGATAACGTGAAAGTTCGCCAGGCTATCAACCTTGCTATTGATACAGTGGGTATTAACAAAGCTGTCTATCGTGGAATAGGACAGGCTCCAACTGGACCAATTGCTCCCAATGTAAAATACTTTGATAAATCACAGCCTGTACATGAGCAGGATATGGAGACAGCTAAAAAGCTTCTTGAAGAAGCTGGCTACAAAGATGGATTCAAAGCTCAGATCTGGACAAATGACAAGAAAGAAAGAGTTGACATGGCTACCATCATTCAGAGTCAGCTTTCTGAGATTGGCATTGATGTTGAGATTAAAGTTCTTGAGTGGGGAGCTTATCTCGATGGTTTGAAGGCCAAACAGCATGATATGTTCATTGTTGGCTGGGTTTCTACAGTTCCAGATCCTGAATTTGCCGTTGGTGGCGTTTTCCACTCTTCCATGAAAGGTAAAATGAACTTCTCTTTCTTTGGAGATCCTAAAGTTGACGAACTTATTGAAAAAGGTAAGACTCTTCCTGATGGTGCAGATCGTGAAGCTGTGTATGTTGAATTGCAGAAAGAGCTTAATGAAAAACGCCCCTGGGTTTACCTTCTCAATGATGAGCAGATCTGTGGAATGCAGAAAAATGTAAAAGGATTCAGACCCAGTCCCAGAGGATATCACGAGCTTTACAACGTCTATTTTGAAGACTAAAAGTTCATGGTGGTAGTGCCTCGTTATTGTTATTTCTTAAGTTTTTGAGTTTAAATTAATGGTTGCAGGAGCTGAAATGTTCCTGCAACCATCGTGTTTCAGGAGGAAAACGGATGCTCAAGTATATTTTTAAGCGAATTATATCTCTTATCCCTGTTCTTATAGGAGTCGCTTTCATCGTCTTCTCTCTGCTTTATTTCACGCCTGGTGATCCGGCCAGAATGGTTCTTGGTGATATGGCTACAGAAGAAGCTCTTCAGGCGTTTAGAGAGACAGAAGGGCTAAATGACCCCTTTATTGTTCAATTTGGCAGATATCTGTATAAAGCGACTACTCAAGCAGATATTGGCCGTTCATATGTGACCAAAAGACCTGTAACAAACGAAATAATGACAGTTTTCCCAGCTACATTGAAACTTGCTGCCTTTTCTATGTTTCTTGCAGTTATTTTTGGCATTCCCTTCGGAATAATTTCTGCTATAAAACAATACTCGTGGTTTGATTCGATAACTATGATATTTGCCATGATTGGAATATCCATGCCTGTCTTCTGGTTAGGTGTTTTGCTTATACTTTTCTTCTCAGTTCGGCTTAATTGGTTGCCATCGTCAGGATTTGGAACTTTTAGTGCCATGATCCTGCCTTCTATTTCATTGGCTGCACAAGGAGTAGCAATTGTTACTCGTATGACACGTTCGACGATGCTAGAGGTTATACGACAGGATTATATTCGTACCGTACGAGCAAAGGGCCAAAAAGAATCACTGGTCATTTGGCGTCATGCTTTGCCGAATGCCTTGATTCCTGTTATCACAATCGCTGGTATTCAGTTTGGTCAGCTTTTAGGCGGAGCTGTTTTGACAGAATCAATATTCTCTATTCCTGGAGTTGGGCGTTTGATGGTAGAAGCTATTAAAATGAGAGACTTCCCAGTTGTGCAAGGTGGAGTTTTGTACATTGCCGTAGCTTTTAGTTTGGTCAACCTCCTTGTGGATTTGATTTATGCATGGATCGACCCGCGCATAAAAGCTCAGTACAGATAATCGGAGGGTACACGATGAGTCAGATGAAAAAGAGAAAAATGGGGAACTTCGGAGAAATTATGCGTCGTTTAAAGAAGAACCGTCTTGCCATGTTTGGTTTAACAATAGTTGTTCTTCTCTTTATTACGGCGCTCTTTGCTGATTTTATTGCTCCATACAGCTATGCAAAGCAGCATTTAAGCGATGCCTTCCAAGCTCCCAACAGTAAATATATTTTAGGAACAGATGAGTTTGGTCGTGATATTTTCAGCCGCATTGTCTATGGATCTCGAATTTCCTTACAGGTAGGATTTATAGCAGTTGGATTGGCTGTTGTCGTTGGTGGCTTCTTGGGAGCAGTATCCGGCTTTTATGGTGGAAAAATTGATAACCTTATTATGCGGGCAATGGATATATTGCTTTCCATTCCTCAAATTCTATTGGCCATTGCTATAGCGGCATCTTTAGGGCCTGGACTTTTCAACCTTATGATTGCCGTAGGTATTTCCTCGATTCCGAGCTATGCTCGAATTGTGCGCAGCGCTGTTTTGTCAATTCGCAACCAGGAGTTTGTTGAAGCAGCTAAAGCGATGGGATCAAGTGATTTTAGAATTATTATGAAGCATATCCTGCCAAATAGTATGGCACCCATTATTGTTCAGGCAACTTTAGGAGTAGCTTTTGCCATTTTAACGGCAGCTGGTTTAAGCTTCATCGGGTTAGGAATTCAGCCTCCCATGCCAGAGTGGGGAGCCATGCTTTCGGGAGGACGAGGTTATATTCGTGATTATCCATATATGACCCTTTTCCCTGGTTTGGCGATTATGATTACCATTCTTGCTTTGAATTTCCTTGGTGACGGTCTTCGCGATGCCTTAGATCCGAAATTAAAGCGTTAGAGTAAGAGAGGGACGTTTTATGACAGAAAAAAAAGATCTTTTACTGGATATACAGAATCTTACAGTTCATTATGAAACTGATAGCGGTGTCGTTCATGCAGTTGAAGGATTGAATCTTCAGCTTGGACATGGTGAGTCATTGGGTTTTGTCGGCGAAACAGGAGCAGGAAAAACTACAACCGCTTTAGCGATTATGCAGCTTATTCCAAATCCTCCCGGAAAAATTCTTAATGGCAACATCATTTTTGATGGCCAGAATTTAAATACATTGAATGAAGAAGAGAAACGCCACATTCGAGGTGGCAAAATAGCAATGATTTTCCAGGATCCCATGACATCTCTTAACCCTGTCATCCCTGTTGGAGAACAGATTGCTGAAATGATTGAATTGCACCAGAACGTAACAAAAGATGAAGCTTTTAAAAAAGCAGTTCAAATGTTAGAACTTGTGGGAATCAGGCCGGAACGTGCGAAAGATTTTCCCCACCAATTTAGTGGAGGAATGCGTCAGAGAGTGGTTATCGCTATTGCTCTAGCATGTGATCCCACCCTTCTTATAGCTGATGAACCGACAACAGCTCTAGATGTTACTATACAGGCTCAGGTTTTGGAACTAATGAAGGAGCTTAAGAAAGAATTCAACACTTCCATGATCATGATTACCCATGATTTAGGAGTTGTGGCTGAGATTTGCGATAAAGTAGCCATTATGTATGCAGGAAGTGTCGTGGAGTATGCTGACACGCGTGTTCTTTATACGAATCCGCTGCACCCATATACCAATGGCCTTTTTAACTCTATTCCTGATCTTGATGAAGATGAGGAAGAATTGAAGGTTATTCAGGGACTAATGCCAGACCCAACGAACTTGCCTTCTGGGTGTACATTCCATCCTCGATGCCCTCTGGCTCAACCTGAGTGTTCACAAAAGAAGCCAGAAATGATCGAGATTGAGCCTGGACATTTTGTAGCGTGCCCCGTTTGTTGCAACGCTTTTGTGAAGAAGGGGTAGGAGGAAACAAGATGAATGGAAGCAGAGAAAAATTAATTGAAGTCAATCACTTGAAAAAGTATTTCCCAACAAAGAAAGGGATGCTTCACGCAGTAGACGATGTGTCGTTTTTTGTTTACGAGGGGGAGACTCTTGGATTAGTTGGGGAATCTGGATGCGGTAAATCAACATTGGGACGCGTTATGATCCGCCTTCTTGACGCTACTGATGGAGAAGTTATCTATAGAGGGGAAAATATTTTAAAGTACAACAAGAGACAGATGAAAGATCTGCGAAAAGATGTTCAGATTGTTTTCCAAGATCCATATTCATCTCTTAACCCTCGTCTTTCTGTATCAGAACTCATTGCTGAACCGTTGATCGTTAATAACGTGTATAACGGATCAAAGGCAGAGCGTGATGCTCGTATTCGCACTCTCATGGATACGGTAGGTCTGGCACAACGCCTTGTTCATGCCTACCCTCATGAGCTTGATGGTGGTAGACGTCAGCGAATTGGTATAGCACGTTCTTTGGCGTTGGATCCAGATTTCATAGTTCTCGATGAACCTGTTTCGGCCCTTGATGTATGTATTCAGGCTCAGATTTTGAATCTGTTGAATACCCTTAAAAAGGAAAAAGGATTTACCTATATTTTCATTGCTCACAACCTCAGCGTTGTAAAGCACGTTTCTGACCGTATAGCTGTTATGTATTTAGGAAAGATCGTAGAGCTTTCAGATTATCGCACTGTATTTGCTGATCCTCTTCATCCTTATACGCAAGCTCTTCTTTCCGCTATACCTATTCCGAAGGTGGATCAACAGAGAGATCGAATTATTCTCGAAGGAGATGTTCCAAGTCCTATCGAGCCGCCTGAAGGATGCCGTTTTGCTGGTCGTTGCCGTTATAGGAAAGATATTTGTTCTCAAAAAACACCGGAGCTTCGGGAAATAGAAAAAGGACATTTTATAGCTTGCCATTTTGCCCGAAACCTTTCGATGTAGTTTATACGGAGGTGTTTCATGTTGCGTATTGATATGGAGTATGTAAATTCACTTATGCTTGAGCTTTTGTCCATTCCTTCTGTAGGTGGAGATTGTGAAGAGGCAATGGCAAGAGTGGAAGAGGAATTCAATCGTTTTAATATTTCTGTAAGCCGTACAAATAAAGGCGCACTCATAGGAACAATGAAAGGAACAGATGACGATCACCATGTTCTTATTGCGTCTCATGTAGATACCCTTGGAGCTATTGTGCGTGAAATAAAAAGTAACGGACGCCTTAAAATGCTTCAGATAGGTGGCTTTGCCTGGAATTCAGTGGAAGGCGAAAATGTTCTTGTCAGAACAATGGATGGAACAGAATATTCTGGTTCCATTCTTCCTTATAAAGCTTCAATACACGGTTTTTCAGACGAAGTACGTGATATGAAACGTGATGACGACTCGATGGAACTTCGTCTTGATGAGCTTGTGAAGACAAAAGAAGACGTTTTGAATTTAGGAATTCATGTTGGTGACCTTATCTTCTTCCAGCCACGAGCGGTTATTACCCCTTCTGGTTTTGTAAAATCTCGCCATTTAGACGATAAAGCGTGTGTTGCCCTCATGTTCGGAGCTATCAAATCCCTTTGCGATGAGGGGAAAATGCCATCTCGCACCACTCATTTTTACGTTACCAATTACGAAGAGATGGGACATGGAATTTCGCGTATTCCTGAGAAAGTTACAGAATTCGCAGCTCTGGATATAGGAATAGTTACAGAAGCATCTGCTTCAGAAGAGACAGCTGTAACTATTTTGGCCAAAGATAGCCGCACTCCCTATGATCTGTCGTTCAGAAAGCGTCTTGTCGCTTTAGCTGAAAAGTATGGAATCGACTATAGAGTGGATGTTCACTATCGTTATGGAAGTGACGCGAGTATTGCAGCCATAGCCGGATTCGACGTTAACTTTGCTTGTTTCGGCCCTGGTGTTGATGCAACGCATCATTATGAACGTACTCACGTAAAGGCGATAGAAGAGACTGCCAAACTTCTTACTGCTTATATAAGCGATTAATTACCAAAAAACGATATTGGATATTAATGGAGGATTGAAAATATGTCTTCAGTTGTCGAGCGTTTTTTACATTACGTATCCTTCGATACCCGGGCGATAGAAGAATCAGGTAACGTTCCCAGTTCTGAGGGGCAGTTTGATCTCGCCAATGCCGTTGCAGAAGAAATGAAAGCACTTGGCATGGTTGATATCTCTGTTGATGAACATGCTTACGTTATGGGAACTCTCCCTGCAAATACAAAGAAGGCAAACGTTCCTTCTGTTGGGTTTATTGCTCACCTTGATACCTCTACAGAAGTAACTGGTGCAAATGTTAAGCCCAGAATAGTAAAAAATTATGATGGGGAAGATATTGTCCTTAATGGAGAACTTAACGTTGTTCTTTCTACGAAAGATTTCCCTGAATTGAAAAATTACAAGGGAGAAGATCTTATTGTTACCGATGGAACCACTCTTCTTGGTGTAGATGACAAGGGGGGCATGGCTCAGATTATGGCAGCAGTAGAGTATTTTACAACTCATCCAGAAATTGAGCATGGTCCGATTAAAGTTTGTTTTACTCCAGACGAAGAGATTGGTCATCAGGCTGTGTTACTTGACCTTAACGCTTTTGGCGCAGATTTCGCTTATACAGTCGATGGGGGACCTGTCGGGGAGCTTAACTTCGAGACATTCAATGCCGCGAAGGCTGTTATAACGATTCATGGACGTAATGTCCACCCAGGAACGGCTAAAAACAAAATGGTTAACGCTGCTCTCATCGGGACTGAATTTGCTGCTATGCTTCCCACAGAAGAAACTCCTGAGAAGACAGAGGGATATGAAGGCTTTTATCATCTTATTTCCTTCAGCGGTGATGTCGAAAAGGCCGAATTACAGTACATTATTAGAGATCATGATTGGGATAAGTTCCAAAATCGTAAAGCTTTTGTCGAAAAAGCTGCACAGAAACTACAGGAGAAATATGGTTCTCACGTTTTAGAGTGTGTTCTTTCAGATCAATATTACAACATGGCTGATAATATTAAAGAAGCCATGCATATTGTTGAAACTGCTCAGCAAGCGATGAAAAATGTTGGTATAGAGCCGATTATTGTTCCTGTACGTGGTGGCACTGATGGCTCAAGCCTTTCTCACCGTGGTCTCTTGACTCCGAACCTTTTTACTGGCGGTCATAATTATCACGGACGTTTTGAATATGTTCCTGTTTTTGCCCTTGAAAAGGGAGTCGAAGTGATTGTTAATATTCTAAAACTTTACGCGGAGTAGTTTGGCAACGAAAGAGTGTAATATACAATAACAAAACAACAAAACAACAAAAGGGAAGCTTTTACTTACAAAAAAGCTTCCCTTTTTATTACAATTGTTGATACTCAAATACGTGAAGATTCGACAATAAGTTTTTGGAATAAAGGAAGCATGGTATCTGAAGAAGAAAGCATCATTTCCGGATGCCACTGCACTCCAACAACGAATGGGTTGTTTTCTTTTTCTATAGCTTCAACAATTCCATCAGCTGCACAGGCTGTGACTTTAAATCCTTTTGCGCATTGTTTTATACTTTGATGATGGTAGCTGTTAACAGGAATTTTTTGTGAAAACAGAGATGAAAGTATAGACTCAGATTCAATATTGATT
Organism: Aminobacterium sp.; assembly: GCF_034926885.1. Classification (NCBI taxonomy): domain Bacteria; kingdom Thermotogati; phylum Synergistota; class Synergistia; order Synergistales; family Aminobacteriaceae; genus Aminobacterium; species Aminobacterium sp. The sequence goes on along the minus strand of NZ_JAYFQR010000023.1, from coordinate 31,800 downwards.
GTATGTGTAGCATTTCCTCTGAGCGCTTTTTGAGAGTGTTTGACAAAAAAATTCGGGTCAGAAGCTATGTCCTGATATAAATTCCCTCCAAAAGCCACGTTGAGAAGTTGTGCCCCCTTGCATATTCCCAAGAAAGGTTTACCTGCATCTACAGCGGCTTTCACAGAGGCCAACTGGGAGCGATCAATAGACGTGCAGATAAATTCAAGTTTATTATGTGGTTCCTCACCATAAAGAAGTGGATCAATATCATATCCGCCCGAGGCAAGCACCCCATCTACAGTAAGTGGAAGTTCCTTCGCCAATTCGAGATTGTCTACCACAGGCAAAATAAGAGGAATGCCACCTGCTTTTTCTATAGCACGAATATAATCTGTATTGACATAGCTTCGTTCTAATCCATACATGCTGTCGTTCTTATCAAAAAGGATATTACCTATTATTCCTATAACGGGTTTTTTCATTGACGTATTCCTTCCTTTTGTGAAAGAGCCTGTATCGTATTGAAGAGAAGAGTTACTCCAATAGGTAAAGAGGCTTCATCAATATCAAAGTATTCATTGTGATGTCCTGCCGTTAGTGTAGAGCCTACAATAATATAGGTAGCTTCTCCGCCATGATCTTGAACTCTTTTCATCATCCACGTAGCATCGTCACTTCCACCAGAAGGAGTATTTCTCTCTATTTCTTTGATTCCTTTTATCTTGGAAGCTTCAGAGACTATAAGATCTACAAGATCATCACTGCTGCGAGTGGTTGTAGCTGCGCCTGTTTCCTTAATACTACTCGTAATGCCGTACATTGTAGCAGCTCCATCGATGATCTCACAGGCTCTTTTATAAACATATGATGCTATCTCTTCTGTTTCTCCCCGAGTTTCTACCTTCATGATAGCTTTGGGAGGAATAACATTTCTTCCTTCTCCTGCCTGGAGAACACCAACATTAACACGTGTCATGCCTTTTGAATGAGGAGCAATTGCATGAAGATTTAGCGCTGCGGAACAGGCGGCTAGAAGTGCATTTTTACCATTTTGCGGAGCGGCTCCGGCATGGGACGAAACTCCGGTGAATTGAACGTCAAATTTTGTTGTGCAGAGAAAACCATAAGCACCGGCAGTTATTTTCCCCGTAGGATTGGGCATCCCAAGATGAACAGCTATAAAGTAGTCGCTGTCATCAAGAATCCCCTTATCAGTAATGGCTTTAGCACCTCTGACTCCCTCTTCTGCTGGCTGAAAAATAAGCTTTATTTTGCCAGTAAGGGTTTCTTTATGTTCCATAAGAAGCTCTGCAAGTCCGAGTCCCATGGCGGTATGACCATCATGCCCACAGGAGTGCATTGCTCCAGGATTAACAGATGCGAAGCCTTCTTTTACAGGGCGGTGTTTAGGATCTTTTGTTTCAGAAACGTCTACTGCATCAAAATCGAAGCGGAGTGATGTTGTTGGACCCGAACGTTTCGTATCGAGAATAGCGACTACCCCGGGATGACGATCCATTTTTTCGATCCACTTTTTTATCGCACCTTGTTCTATAGCACGTTCGATGTGTTTGTCTATTTCTTTTTCTTCTGGTCGACCCATTACAGATGCAAATTCGAATATTGATGATCCAAATAAAAGATCTTTATAGCCTAGTTTGTCGAGGTATTCTGCTACGAGAGAGGCCGTTCTGAACTCCGTCCAGGCCGTTTCAGCATATTTATGAAAATCACGGCGATACGCAATAATTTTCTCAGTAAGTGTTTGAGAAATCATTTTTGAACCTCCATAAGTTTGAAAGCGGCGAGAACAAGATATCTGACGCCATAGGGCAATGCTGCTTCATCGGGTAAAAACTGGTTGTTATGAAGCTTAGGCATTTCCTCCAGAGGGACATCAGTAGGACGGCAACCAATCCAGGCAAAGGCTGAAGGAACCTTTTCGCTGAAGAAAGCAAAATCTTCTCCCCCTAAGTCAGGCATCGCTATTTCTATAAGATTCTCTTCTCCTACAAGTTCGAGAATAGCTTGGCGAGCAATATCTGCAACGAAAGTATTGTTTTGAAGTGAAGGGTAACCAAATTTGTAGTCGACAGTAGCTTCGGCACCGATTCCTTGAGCTGCCCCACTAACGGCACGTTCAATCCAAGCTGGCATTTGCTTTCGTGTCTCAGGGTTGAATGTGCGCACTGTCCCATCCAGTTTAACATCCTCAGGAATAATGTTATATCGAGTTCCGCCGTGTATTGTGCCTATAGTGATGACAGCTTGATCAAGAGGACTAACATTTCTGGAAATAATGGCTTGTAAGGCGTTGATAACCTGAGCTGATGCAACTATGGCATCGACTCCGAACTGGGGAGTAGAGGCATGCGCAGATTTACCCTTGAGGTTGATATTCAGTCTGTCAGAAGCTGCTGACATGGCTCCATTCCTTATGCCTACTTGTCCTGTAGTCAGTGTCGGCCATACGTGTACGCCAAGCATATAATCAACTTTAGGATTTTCAAGTACTCCGTCACGAATCATTCCCGGAGCGCCCCCGGTTGGGCTATTTTCTTCGGCTGGTTGGAAAACAAATTTTATCGTTCCTTTAATATCTTTTCGTAACTCTGAAAGAACGTGTGCTGCACCAAGCAACATAGCTGTATGTGAGTCGTGACCACATGCATGCATTACCCCCATGTTCTGTGATGCAAAAGGAACATCTGTTTTTTCCTCTATGGAAAGAGCGTCCATGTCAGCCCGAAGGGCTATAACAGGGCCACTTTCATTGCCATGCAGTATCCCGACTACACCAGTTGTTCCGATTTCTGTTTGTACATCAAGATTGAGAGATTTTAGAATGGAAGCGACCTTTTGAGCTGTCTTGAATTCCTGGTTGCTTAATTCAGGATGGGCGTGAATCTCTTTCCAGTAACTAAGATATGTTTCCCTAAAGCGTTTTTCCAACTGTTGGATATATTCAAGCATACAAAAACCTCCTCATTTTTGCATGATAGAGAAAAGGTTACCTAATAGAGCTTATTATTTTATCATGGTCGATTGGTTCCTCCTAACTTTTCAGTTTTGTTTGTATTGTCTTTGGTGCCAGTATCAATGATAATAAAGAAAAGAAAGGGGTGGAAAAAATGGAATTGCACTGCTCTGATTTCGAACATGAGGAAATGATGCCCCGACAGCATGGGCGTTCTTTCGATAATAAGGTTCCGTCTTTTTCATGGGAACATGTTCCTGAGAACACAAAAAGTTTTGCACTTGTATGTCATGACCCTGACGCTCTTTCGGGGACGTGGATTCATTGGGTTGTTTATAATATCCCTTCTGATTTACGAAGTCTTCCCAATGATTTAGGACGGGCCGTCGAAGCTGCTAATGGAGTTTGTCAGGGGCTGAATAGCTGGGGCGAGGTTGGATATGACGGGCCACAACCTCCATCTGGGTCTGGAATCCATCGTTACTTTTTTACCCTTTATGCGTTAAATACATCTTTTGATTTCAAAGGTGAGGTTCCCCTTCATGTACTGACTGAAGCTATGAAAGGACACGTTCTTTCTCAGGCAGAATACATGGGACGTTTTGGGAAATAGAGGAGTCAGGTTGCCAGCATTGGAAAAGGCTGATAAAATACCCTTTGGCGGTCTTCTCCAGGAGATTCAGCCCTGTGCGGCAAAACACCGCGAATCCTGTCAGGCCCGGAAGGGAGCAGCAGTAAGCGGAGCGTTTTGGGTGCCACAGGAAGCTGGGTCTCCTGGAGAAGACCGCCGTTATATATATTATCTGAAAGAAAGCTTACACCTCTTCGTGGTCTTCTTCCGGCACTACGTCTTCTTTGAAGACCATCCCTGCAGGAGCAATATCTATTAATGCTTCTATCAATTTTTCAAGATTATCGAGATCAGGGTCTTTAGCTTCATGAACACAACGATTGATGTAGTTCTTTAAAATTTCGATACAAGCTTTTTGCATGGCTTTTCTTGCGGCAGAAAGTTGCAGAAGAACTTCATAACAAGGCTTTTCTTCTATGATCATTCTCTGGATGCCTCGCAATTGTCCTTCTACGCGGCGTAATCTGTTGAGCATAGCTTTCCCAGCTGGAGACATATCGTCCAGCTTTTTGATAAGGGAATTTTGTGTCATTTATAATCCTCCTCAGTAAACATTTGTTTATAGAATTTATCTATTCAACAATACAGGGTATATGTAAAATCCGCAACATAGTAATTGCAAAACCTGCAAAATGTTGAAGGAGTATTGCGAAATGTGATATACTCTCCGGTGGCCCATATCACACACATAAACTGATGGGAGTAGGGGTGCCTTTGAAGCTGCGAAGGTTCTGCTTCCAGGGGATGTTTGTGGAGGGAAAAAACCATTTTATTAGGAGGGGTTTACTGTGTCAGTAGTAAGTATGAAGCAGCTTCTTGAGTGCGGTGTTCACTTTGGACATCAGACCAGACGTTGGAACCCGAAGATGAAGCCATATATCTTCACAGAGAGAAACGGTGTCTATATTATCGATTTGCAGAAAACAGTGAGAGGCCTTGAAAAAGCATATAGCTTTGTGCGGGAAATCGCGCAGAATAATGGCTCTATCCTCTTTGTTGGAACAAAACGTCAGGCTCAGGATACTATTCGTGAAGAAGCCGAGCGTAGTGGACAGTATTACATCAACCAGCGCTGGCTTGGTGGTTTAATGACGAACTTCGCTACGATTCGCAAACGCGTTAATCGTATGATCGAACTTCGTAAGATGGCAAGCGAAGAATCATGGAGCAATCTTTCCAAGAAAGAAATCGCACTTCAGAAAAAAGAATTAGCAAAACTTGAGAAGTACTTAAGTGGTATTGCTGGGATGAAAGCGCTTCCAGATGCCCTTTTCCTTATTGATCCTCGCCGAGAAGAAATAGCAATTCTCGAAGCAAAGAAACTGGGAATTCCTGTTATCGCTATTGTTGATACAAACTGCGATCCTGAAGTAGTGGATTTCCCTATCCCTGGCAATGATGATGCTATTCGTGCCATCAAATTGATTTCTGGATTAATGGCTGATGCTATGATAGAAGGGCACCAGGGTGAAGATGCTCTTGCTACTGGCGCAGTTGAAGAAGGGGTAGAAGTTTCTGAGGAAGATATTATATCTGTTCGCGAACGACTTCATGAAGTGTACGACGATACAGATGAAGTGGAAGAATAATTAAGGGAGGACGTATTGAGCATGGCAGAGATTAGTGCATCTGCGGTAAAGGAACTTAGAGAGCGTACCGGTGCAGGTATGATGGATTGTAAACATGCTCTGACTGAGACGCAGGGTGATATGGAAAAAGCTATTGACTACCTTCGTGAAAAGGGAATAGCCAAAGCTGCTAAAAAGGCTACACGTAGTGCTAAAGACGGAAGAGTCTTCTGCTATCTTCATACAAATGCAAAGATAGCTTCTATGGTAGAACTTAACTGCGAAACTGATTTTGTCGCAAAGACCGATGAATTTCAGGAGCTTGGACACGAGTTGGCAATGCAGATTGCTGCTTCTGCTCCGCTGTATGTTTCTTCTGAAGAAGTTCCAGCTGATGTTATTGAAAGAGAAAAAGAAATTTATCGTCAGCAGGCAATGGAAGAGGGGAAACCTGCAAATATAGTTGACAAAATTGCCGAGGGTAAAGTTCATAAATATTTTGAAACAACTTGCCTTCTCGATCAGGCCTACATTAGAGATGGAGATAAGAAGATAAACGATCTCATTATTGAACATATTGCCAAATTGGGCGAAAATATAAAAGTTGGACGAATCGCCCGCTTTGCTATTGGCGAATAATAAAAGTAAAAGGGGCGAGGCCAAAATAAAGACCTCGTCCTTTTTTTTGCCTTAAATTTCTTTCGGAGGCGTATAACCATGGTAAAAAGAATATTACTGAAACTTTCAGGTGAAGTACTTGCCGGTTCAAAAAGTTTTGGATTGGATTTAGAGGCAATACGTTCTATATGTGAAGAAATTGCAGATGTTGCCAGGGCTGGGGTAGAAATTGCCATGGTCGTTGGTGGTGGCAATATGCTTCGAGGAAGAGATGTTCAAACAATGGGTATAGAAAGAGCTCAAGCCGATTCTATGGGAATGCTGGCAACTATTATTAACGCGCTGGCATTACAGGATGTGCTTGAGAAGCTCGGGGTTCCTACAAGAGTTCAGACAGCTATAGAAATGCGTCAACTTGCAGAACCCTATATCAGAAGACGGGCTATACGCCATCTTGAAAAGGGAAGAATTGTGATTTTTGCGGGGGGAACTGGTTCCCCTTATTTTTCTACAGATACAGCAGCAGCTCTTCGTGCAGCCGAAGTTGGCGCAGATTGCGTGTTGAAAGCTACAAAGGTAGATGGTATATATAGTGCAGATCCAGTTAAAAACCCTGATGCGGTCCTTTTACATAAAATTACATATATGGAAGCTCTTCAAAAACAACTTGAGATCATGGACGCCGCGGCTTTTTCGCTTTGTATGGAGAACCATATCCCTATAGTGGTTCTAAATGTTTTGAAAAAGGGCAATTTGGGTGAATTTTTAATTCACGGGAAGAAAATAGGAACGATAGTATCTACGGGGGAGGAGGAGTTTTACAGTGCCTAAACAAGAGATTAAGACTATGAAAGACAAGATGGACAAGGTTATTGATCATTTGAAGGAAGAGTACATCGGTATTCGTACAGGACGGGCTCATCCAGGTTTGGTAAGTGACATTAAAATTGACTACTACGGAAGTCAGACACCTATTAAACAATTGGCCACTATTTCTGTTCCAGAAGCCCGACAGATTGTTATTGCTCCTTTTGATAAATCCGTACTTAAAGGAATTGAAAAAGCAATACAGGCTTCATCTTTGGGTATTAACCCTCAAAATGATGGAGAAAATGTTCGCCTTACATTGCCAGAGCTTACAAAAGAGCGGCGTGTAGAGTTATCTAAAGTTGTGGCTAAATATGCTGAAGAGGCAAGAATAGCTGTTCGAAACCTTCGCAGAGACAGTAATGATGTTCTTAAAAAAATGGAAAAAGATTCTACCATTAGCGAAGACGACTTGAGAAAATATACAAAGGAAGTTCAGGATATTACTGACGACTACATAAAAAAAATAGACGAGATACTTAAGTCCAAAGAAAAAGAAATAATCGAAGGCGACTAGAAAAAATATAAGCCCCCACTTTAAAAGCGGGGGCTTGTTTTTTATGTAGTTAAGTAGCGTTTTCTTAGAAGAAAATTTCTTTCAACAAAAAGACGACAAAAAGGAAAATCATCATCGGGCTGACTTGATGCTTTTTGCCTGTCATGTACTTAATGATTACAAAACTGATGACTCCAAATTCGATTCCTGCAGCGATGCTGTAGCTAAAGGGCATGGTAAAAATAGCTATGCAAGCCGGAACGAGATCTGTCCATTCTGAAAAATCGAATTGTTTTAAACTCATTGTCATGAAAATTCCGACCATAACCAGAGCTGGAGCAGTAGCACACGCTGGAACAACTGCAACGAGCGGACTGAAGAAAAGGGCAAGAAGGAAAAGTACGGCAGTTGTTAATGCAGTGAGGCCTGTTCGTCCACCTTGTTCTACGCCGCTGGCACTTTCAACGTAAGAAGTTACTGTAGATGTCCCCAAGATTGCTCCCGCAGATGTTCCAATAGCATCAGCGAGAAGCGCTTCTTTTGCTCTGGGAAGCTTGCCTTCAGAATCAAGCATTCCTGCGCGATTTGTAACTCCTACGAGTGTTCCGACAGTATCGAAAAAGTCAACAAAGAAGAAAGTGAAGACGACAATCCAGAAGTTAGGGTTCATGAATGAAGAAAAATCAAGTTGAGCAAAGATAGGAGCAAGAGAGGGAGGCATAGAGATAAGCCCCTTGGGCATGGCTGTAACACCTAAAGGGATACTGATAGCTGTAATGATGAGTATTCCCCAGAGGATAGCTCCTCGAACACGTCGAGCTTCCAAAATAACCATAATGAAAAATCCTAAAATAGCTAAAAGAGAGGTAGAACTTTTTAGATTTCCCATTCCGACAAGAACTGCGTCATTATTGACAATGATTCCAGCACTTTGAAGACCAATAAATGTGATAAAGAGGCCGATTCCAGTAGAAATACCAATTTTAAGAGAGGTGGGGATAGCGTTAACAACGCCTTCTCGTATACGAGTCAATGTGAGAAGTATAAAAATAACGCCTTCAGTAAAAATAGCGGCTAATGCTGTTTGCCAACTGATTCCCATTCCGAGAACAACACCAAAAGCGAAAAATGCGTTAAGTCCCATTCCTACCGATAAAGCGATTGGATAGTTCGCTAAAAAAGCCATAAGAAGAGTAGCAAAAGCACTTGCTACACATGTCGCTGTCATAACTGCTCCGAAAGGCATTCCAGCCTTTTCCATAATGCTTGGATTAACAAAAATAATGTATGCCATCGTCATGAAAGTCGTTATTCCAGCTAAAATTTCTGTACGGACGTCACTACCAGCCTCCCGCACTTTAAAATATCTTTCGAGCCACGAAGCCATTTTTACATCCTCCCATTTAGATTTAAATTGATTAAAATAATTGAGAACAGAGGGAAGTATAATCCAAACTTTTACAAAATTCAACACGTTAAAGTTAAGCTGTAAGTTTGACCATACCTGCTAAAATATTAACATAAGTTTCTATGTTTATTGGGGGTGACTTTTTTGGTTTTACCGAAAGTCTATATAACGCAGCGCATTCTTGAAGAAGGCCGCCAGTTACTTGATGGCAGGGTTGATTATAGAATGTGGGAGGGGGATGGCGCTCCCGACCGTGAAACCTTGTTACGAGAGGTAGAAAACGTAGATGGTCTTTTATCGATGCTTGCTGATACTATTGATGAAACGTTGTTTAGGAAGGCGCCACGTCTTAAAGTTGTCAGTCAACATGCAGTGGGATACGACAATATTGATGTAGATGCCGCAACTCGTCATGGTGTTTTGATCTGTAATACTCCGAATGTTTTGACTGATGCAACGGCTGATTTGGCGTTTACGTTACTTTTGGCAGTAGCTCGTCGACTTGTTGAATGCGGAGGCTATTTGCGCAACGGTCAGTGGACTACGTGGTATCCAGATATGTGGTTGGGAATGGATACCGCAGGTAAAAAGTTGGGTATTATTGGTTTTGGCCAGATTGGTCAGGCAATGGCTCGACGTGCTAAGGGGTTTGGAATGTCTATTTCTTACTATAACCCTTCTGCTAAACCGCAAGCCGAGAGGAAATTGAACGCTAAGCGTGTTTCCCTTGAAGAGTTGCTTCGCACTTCTGATTACGTATCAATTCATTGCCCATTGAATGATAATACGCGAAAATTAATAGGCGAAAAAGAATTGAAAATGATGAAGTCTACAGCCATTCTTATTAACACGTCTCGTGGTCCTGTTATAGATCAGCAAGCCTTATATAAAGCATTATCGGAGAAATGGATATGGGGGGCAGGACTTGATGTATTTGAGAAGGAACCCGTTCCTTTAAACGAGCCATTGCTCACACTTCCAAATGTAACTGTGATGCCCCATATGGGCAGCGCGACATATGATAGTAGAGGGGGAATGAGTCGTCTTGCAGCTCAAAACCTGCTTGATGCACTCGAAGGTCGCTACCCAGCCCATGTTGTGAATTCTTCTCTTTTAGATAGAGATTAACTAATATAATTATAGAAGCTAATTAAAAAGGAAGGGATCTCAAAAGAGACCCCTTCCTTAAATATTTTATGAATGATAGTGGTATTTTTTATTGAAGTTCTTCAAGGAATTCTTTGAGTCTTCGCATTCCTTCGCGAATTTCTTCTGCCGAGTTCGAGTAAGAAACGCGCATATTCCCAGGAACCATAAAGGCTCTTCCTGGTACGCCTGCAACATATTTACTCTCTAGAAGGGCAGTGCAGAAAGAGCTATCATCTGTAATGACTGTATCTCCATGCTTTTTGCCGAAAGTCTTCTCTACGTTAATCCATACGTAAAAAGCACCTTCTGGTTCTTGAAACTGGATATGAGGCATTTCTTTAAGAAGATTGATGATGATATCTCTACGTTTGCTGAATTCATCGTGCATTGCTACGACATCATTTTCTGCCTCTCGGAGTGCTCCAAGAGCTGCCCACTGAGCTACTGAGCAAGCATTTGATGTCAAATGTCCCTGGAAGGAACCCATTTTAGCAATCACATCACTTGGGCCTAAGGCATAACCAATGCGCCATCCTGTCATGGCAAAGGCTTTACTTACGCCATTGATAATGATGGTGATATCTTTAGCTTCTGGGCAGACATTGAGAATTTGATGATGTTTAGCTTCTCCATATACAAGTCTTTCATAAATTTCGTCATAAATGATCGCTATATTATTCTCTACGGCAATTTCTGCAAGCCCCTTAAGTGTCTTTTCATCATAAATAGCGCCAGTTGGGTTGTTGGGAGTATTTATCATCATGCAGCGTGTTCGTGGAGTAATAGCTTTGCGAACCACATCAAGGTCTGGTACATAGCCAGTATTAGATGTGTCAATAAGAACTTCTTTTCCTTCAAAGAGGCGAATTTGTTCAACATAGCTTACCCATGCAGGGGTAAAGACCAATACTTCGTCACCTGGATCAATAAGACAACCGAGAGCTTCATAAAGAAGGGGTTTTGCTCCAGCACCTACCAAAACCTGATTGCTTTCGTATGTAAGCCCGAAATGATTCTTGTAGTATTCACATGCAGCGTCTTTAAGTTCGGGGATACCAGAAGCCGGGGTGTAATGGGTTTGTCCCTTCTGCATGGCTTCCTCAGCGTATCGCAGCGCTGATGACGGGGAGGGAAAATCAGGCTCTCCTGCTCCAAAAGAAATCACAGGTTTTCCTTCACGTTTTAGTGCTTTGGCTTTAGCGACGACGGCGAGGGTAGCTGAGGGTTCCATCCTGCGTGCCCGTTGAGAAATATGCATCACATATCAACTCCTGATTTTTATAGTAGAGATATACTCTGTATAAGGTATTATAACGGTCTTATCTTAAGACAGCTAGTGCTTGTTTATTGCTCATATCATGGGGCAATGTTAGAATAAAGACGATTAGAGCAAGATTGGAGGGATGTATATGGACGTACGCTTTGTAGCACGAAATGCTATTATTGACGACGAGCTCCGTGATTATATGAGAGGAAAGGTTTCAAAACTAGATAAGTTTTTTAACCGGATCCTTGATAATCAGGTGTTGGTGAGCTTTGGTCGGGGGATGCACAACGTTGAAATAACCTCCAACGCTAATGGTGTAATAATGCGAAGTGAGGAAAGTGCGCCGGATATGCGGAAGGCCTTCGATAAGGCACTAAAGAATATCGAACGTCAGATTAAACGTCATAACGCCTATCTCAAAGACAGAGCACAGTTACGTACCCATGATGTTTCTTTTAATCTCGAAGGCTTTTCTGAAAGTGAACCATCGGTGTCTGTAGAGGAAGAAATAGTAAAAGTGAAGCGTTTCCCTCTTCGTCCCATGACAGCTAAGGAAGCAACGATGCAGATGGATCTTCTTGGACATGAGTTTTTCCTCTTTAAAAACGTAGAAACTGGAACAGTTAATGTAGTGTATAGACGTAAAAACGGAGGGTTCGGACTTCTCGAACCTATCGACTAGTGTCGTAATAGGTTTTCTGTAAAAAGTGCAGAAGGCCCCCCATTTTGGGGGCCTTTTTTTCTGTTACATGTGTTTGGAGGGGTTACTATGCACGAAATGTCTCTTGTCGAGTCGGTGATAGAATCTCTACTTCAGCTCAAAGAACAATATGGTTGGGAACGCGTAGAAAAAGTAACCCTCCATGTCGGTGCGATGCGTCAGGTTATTCCTGATGTCATGATTTTTGCCTACCAGATAGCGACAGAACATACTCCCCTAGAAGGTTCCAAAATGGAAATAATCGAAGTACCAATGCATTTCCGATGTAAAAAATGTCTTAAAGAATGGGGAGAAGATCAAATGGACTTTGTCTGTCCCTTTTGTGGTGGTTTTGACGTAGATGTTTTATCTGGCATGGAGTTGGATATTGAGTCAGTGGAGGTGCAGGAGTGTCATGGCGAAAGTGTATAAAATTAAGCAATCGGTAATGGCAGCTGATGAAGAATATGCTCGTCGTATGCGTGAGGAAACTCTTCGTCGAGGGATTCTCGTTATCAATATTATAGGTTCACCTGGAGCAGGTAAAACCACTCTCCTTGAAGCTACCAAAAAGAAGGCTTCTTTTAGATTCGCTGTTATTGAAGGTGACATTGCTACGTCGAGAGATGCCGAACGCTTGGCAAAATTAGAAGTACCAGCTATTCAGATCAATACCCATGGCGGGTGTCATCTTGAAGCGAATTTGGTTAGTGAAGCATTTAAAGAGCTTCCTCTTGATAATCTTGACGTTATTTTTATAGAGAATGTGGGAAACCTTGTTTGTCCGGCAGAGTTTGATATAGGAGAAGACATGAAAGTGGCGGTGAGCAGTCTTCCTGAGGGTGCTGATAAACCCCTTAAATATCCTCATCTTTTTTCTGAAGCAAAGGCAGTGCTTCTGACGAAGATGGATTTGGTACCCTACATTCCTTTTGATATGGACTTATATAAAAATGATTTAAAGCATCTCAATCCTAATGTGAATTATATTGAGGTGGAAGCTTTGCAGGGTAAAGGGATTGATGAGTGGGTACGTTTAATTGAATCATGGATAAAGGAGAAACGTTCTGTATGACTGTAGCTGATTCTATATTAGATAAATTAAATCCTAGACAACAGGAGGCTGTACGTTACTGTGATGGCCCCCTCTTAGTCTTAGCAGGAGCAGGAAGCGGTAAGACAAGAGTTTTAACCCATAAAATTGCTTATTTGATTGAAAAGGGATATGCGTCTCCATCTGGGATTTTAGCTGTAACGTTTACGAATAAAGCAGCTAGAGAGATGAAAGAGAGAGTCGAAGCCATTTCTGGAGAGAAGGCTTCGGCAATGCAGGTTAGCACCTTTCACTCTTTTGGCTTGCACTTCCTTTTTCGCAATAGTGACCAGTTGGAATTTATTGGTTTGAAAAGGGGTTTTGCTATTTTTGATCGCAACGATAGCCGAGCTCTTGTCAAGAAAGTGATGGAAGATCTGAAACTGGATCCTAAACAAATTGACCCAACGCACGTTCTTGATCGTATTTCGAAGGCAAAGACTGATGGTGACCCGAAAACCCTTGAACCTGTTGGGCTTGAAGGAATAGAACATGAAGTATATAGAAAATATAATGATGAACTTCGTCAACAGAATGCAGTAGATTTTGACGACCTTCTTATTTTGCCTCTTCATCTTCTAACAGCGGATCAGGATTTGTGCAAAAAGGAACAGGCCCGTTTGAAATGGGTTCTTGTTGATGAATACCAGGATGTTAATAAACCCCAATATCTGCTCTTACGCCGTTTAATCGGAACGTCAGGCCATATTATGGTTGTGGGTGATCCTGACCAATCCATATACGGTTGGCGTGGAGCCGATATGACAATGATTCTAAATTTTGAGAAAGACTTCCCCGCTGCAAAAGTTGTTGTTCTTGACCAGAACTATAGGTCTACAGGTAATATATTAAAAGCGGCAAATTCGGTCATTCTCAGCAATATCCGAAGAAAACAGAAGAATCTTTGGACTGCCAGAGATATGGGAGAAAAAATTTATGTGCTTCTCTCTCCTAACGAGTATAAAGAAGCGGATTTCATCGTATCAGAAATTAAAAAATTACATGATTTCCGAGGCTATAAATATGGAGACATGGCTGTTTTATATCGAATAAATGCAATGAGCCGTATTTATGAGCAAAAATGTATTGAAAAAGGAGTTCCTTATAGAGTAGTGCGAGGAACAGCTTTCTATGATCGTAAAGAAATTAAAGATGTAATATCCTTTATGCGGTTGGCTGTCAATCCTCTTGATGGAGCATCACTTTCGAGAATAGCAAACGTTCCTACACGTGGCCTGGGGAAGAAAAGTTTAGAAAAGCTTTCTTCTATATTGGCCTCCTTCCCAGCGATGGAAGCAGAGCAAGTATGGTCTGTTCTTTCTTCGGGGAAAGATTTAGATTTGACAGGTAAAGCTAAAACAGGCGCTATGGAGTTAGCTACACATATGGAAAACATCTTAAGAAAATCCGGATGTTTCCGCGATGTTCTTCTTTACATTCTTGATAGCATAGGGTATGAAGATCAATTAAAGAAAGATGACCCAGATGGTTGGGAAGAGCGAGTTGAGAATATCAGGGAATTAGGTTCGTTAATTTCTACTGGTGGAGATTTAGCTGAGGTCTTGGCGGAAGTAGCTCTTTTTACAGATTTTGAAACAACTGATATGGACGATATGGGGGCTGTTAATTTCCTTACGTTACATGCCGCGAAGGGATTGGAGTTTCCCGTAGTTTTTCTTGTCGGACTCGAAGAAGCTATTTTCCCTCACTTTAAATGTTTAGAAGATCAAGATAGTCTCGAAGAAGAACGACGCTTGTGCTATGTTGGTATGACACGGGCAGAAGAGAAATTATATATGACTGGAGCGCGAAGTCGGCGCCTTTTTGGAACCGTTTTTCGTAATGGCCTTTCCCGTTTCTTATGGGAGATTCCAGACGGGACCAAAAATGTTGATGATCGGGGCGAGGAGGAGATGTCCTATGCTAGTTTTGGGCGTGACAGGAGACGTTGGGGCTGGTAAGTCTACTGTAAGTCGAATCTGGAAAAGCCTTGGTGCAAGTATTATTGATGCAGACGTCTTGGCGCATGAAGCGTGGAAGGATTCCACTGTTTTAAGACGAGCAAGTGAGAGATGGGGAAGCCAGGTTCTTCTTTCTAACGGACAGATTAACCCTTCTGCTGTAGCATCAATTGTTTTTTCTGACTCCTCTGAATATGAATGGGTATGTTCTATGCTTCACCCTACAATTCGCATGGAAATGGAGCGACAAGTAACGTCTTTAAATGGATGGGTTGTTGACGAAATACCGCTTCTTTTTGAAAACGGCGTTCCATGGTGGATTGACTTTACTGTCTATGTTACAGCTCCCCTTGAGCTGCGTCTTGCAAGAAATGAAGTTCGAGGCTGGACGAAAGAGGAGATAGAACGTCGAGAGCGGTTTCTTCGCAATGCTGATGAGAAAGCGGAAGAAGCCGATTTAGTTGTGAGAAACGATGTTTCTATTCATGATCTTGAGCAAAGTCTAAGCCGATATGCTGCTATGTTTAAAAAAATGGCAGCTTTTTGTGAAATCAGAGCATATTCTTCCCATGAACTTGTTCTTCGTAAAGCGGCCATACGGCTAGGAGCATCAGGTCTCGTGTCAAGAATTGAAATCGAGCCTTTGACGAATGCTCTTGTGCAAGGCGGAACTCTTTCCATGGGCAAGCGGTATATGATGCGTGGCTATTCATGTGAATTTCATTGGCCTTCTCTCGAAAAAATGTTATATGAAGAAAGTATTGAAGACGCTGAATGTTACGCTCTTCGTCGGTTATCTCGACCTCTTAGAAATAATCTGGTGGAGGAAATTGTCGGGTGAAAATAATAACGAGTCATATGGGAAACGATTTTGATTCTATAGCGAGTATGGTTGCTGCGTCGAAGCTGTATCCTGATGCTGTTCTTTCTTTATCCGGATCAACCAGTAGAACTGTGCGCGACTTTTTAAGGAAATTCCCTCAACGTTGGCCCATCGTGACTCCCCGTAAAGTAAGAAAAGATGAGGTAACGCAGCTTATTGTTGTCGATACACGTTCCCGATCAAGAATTGGTCCCTTTGCCACACTTTTGGGTAGACATGACGTTTCAGTTCATGTATATGATCACCATCCTCCTTCATCAGATGATATTGATGGAGAATTAATGGTTATTGATCCTGTAGGTGCTACGACCACTCTTCTTGTAGAAATTCTTTTACAGCGTCATATTCATGTAACTCCCCATGAAGCGACACTATTTGCCATGGGAATCTACGAAGATACGGGTGGTTTAACTTTCGGTGGTACAACTGTTAGAGATTTTACAGCTATATCGAATTTGAAAGAACTGGGTGCTGATTTAACGATTATCCCAGCTCATATTGAAATGAGTTTCTCAGCCTCTGAACGGAGAATATTGGATTTACTTATAGAAAATGCATGGGTTCGTTATATTAATGGAGCGCGGGTAGTTCTTTCTTATACCGCGTCTTCTGTATATGTTGATGGCCTTTCTCTTTTCGTTCACCGCTTGCGTGACTATTTCACGGCAGATATTGCATTAGCTGCTGTTCGGATGGAGAAGAGAACGTATGTTGTCGCGCGAAGCCATGAAAACATACTCGATGTATCAAAATTTTTAGCCCATCTTGGCGGAGGAGGTCATCCTCAAGCTTCCTCTGTTACTCTACATAATGTTCGCCCTCTTTCCATTCTTGAAACGTTGGAAAAGAAATTGGAAGAATCAATCCAACCACGGCTCAAAGTTGAAGATATTATGACGAGTCCTGTTATGGCTGTTGAGCCTGATTCTTCTGTAAATGATGCTTACCGAACAATGATTCGTTATGGACATTCAGCACTCCCCGTTGTTTTTGCAGGGAGGGTCCGAGGTATTATTACTCGGAAAGACCTTGATAAAGCTCAGCTTCATGGTTTCGGATTAGCCCTTGTCAAAGAATTTATGACAGAGAGTGTTATTTCCGTAGCAAAAGAAGCCTCCATTTCAGAAGCTCATCGAATTCTTGTCTTTCATAACATAGGAAGACTTCCAGTGCTTGATGGGAAAGAGTTAGTAGGTATCATTACACGTACAGATCTCGTAAGAGCACTGTATCCAGAATCGCTCCCTCCTGAAGAGAGAAAAATTGCGCCGGAGCTTCCATGGTCTGACAATTTAGAACTTCTTTTGCAGAAGAAGTTGAAACCAAGGCAATTAGAAGTGCTTACCTATCTGGGAGAAAGAGCGGAAGCTCTTGGCATGAAAGCATATATCGTTGGAGGCATAGTGAGAGACCTCATGCTCGGTAGAGAAAGCCTTGATTTAGATGTTGTTGTTGAGGGTAATGCTGTCGATTTTTTAAAAAGTTTAAAACAGGAAGATTGTCACATATCAGTTCATGAACGTTATAAGACTGGGACTCTTGTTTTTGGAGATGGTGTAAAAGTAGATGTTGCTACAGCTAGACGTGAATTTTATGAATATCCACTTGCTCAGCCAAAAGTATCAAGCGACTCATTAAAACATGATCTTTATCGACGAGACTTTACTATTAATGCTATGGCAATTTCTATCACTCCTTCAACATGGGGAACTCTTGTCGATTATTTTGGCGGTCGGCGGGATTTGAAGAAGAAGACGCTCAAGGTTTTACACAATTTAAGTTTTGTAGAAGATTCTACGCGAGTTATACGTGGTATTCGCCTTGAACAACGCTTAAATTTCCATATAGAAGATAATACGTTAAGGCTTTTAACGAGTTGTTTGCGTGGTGGTTTGTTATCTCGATTATCTGGGTACCGCCTTCGTAGTGAACTAGAGTTGACAATGCAGGAAAAAAATCCCTATCCTGCATTAAAAAGAATGTCGGAATTATCGGTATGGGATATTCTTTTCCCAGGAATACGAATTGGTAAAACGACAATGAGAACCATTCGTCGTCTTTCGGCGTTTCTGGCTAGAATCTCAAGAGATTTTCCTGATTTTAAAGGGGACGAGTGGCTTGCTTTTCTTGCAGCACTAGCAATGGAATCTGACGAAACTATACAATCATCGGTATTAGATCGTTTAAGTCTTGCTCCAAGAGAACGGGAAATCATGGTACAATCCCTCGACGGACTTGGTGCAGCTGAGCAAGATCTCGGCGGTCGAATTCCGAAAAAGAATTCAGAGATTTACCACTATTTTTATGAAGTATCTCCAGTAACAGCGTTGTTCTGGAGCGCTGCAACGGAGCGATGGAGAGTACGACGGCGAATACTTTCTTTCTTAACGAAGCTCCATAAAACAAAGAGCTACTTGACTGGCCGTGACTTAATTCAAATGGGATATCGCGGAGGGCCGCAACTTGGACAAATTTTATCTCAGTTGAGAGATCGTTGTCTTGATGAAGAGCTAACGTCTCAAGAAGAGGAGCTCGCTTGGGTGCAACGCAACTTCCCCATTAAAGGAGTGTGAGAGTAACAATGCATTTTCCGTCTCTACCTGAATTATTATTGAGTCTTCCTGCCGTATTGTGGGCGATAACATTTCACGAGTTTTGCCATGGCTATATGGCTTACATATTAGGTGATCCTACAGCTGAAAGAGCAGGACGATTGACACTTAACCCCTTAGCACACTTAGATCCCGTTGGAGCAATAATGCTTCTGATTTTCCGTTTTGGCTGGGCCAAACCAGTTCCCATAGATTCTCGTTATTTCAAAAAACCGAGACGAGATCTCTTTCTTGTTTCTATTGCTGGAGTGGTGGGCAACTTGCTTACAGCGGCTTTGGTAGGAATACTTGTTCGTATCTTCCCTTCTTTCTTTTTGGGTAATCCGGCTCTTCGACTTTTTATGTTTCTCATGGTTGTAATCAACGTGGGATTGGCTGTCTTTAACTTAATCCCAATTCCGCCACTTGATGGTTCAAAAGTTCTTTACTCTATTATGCCTCCTCACTGGCTGGAAAAGTACTTCTGGCTGGAACGTTATGGGTTCATCATTCTTATGCTTTTGCTGGCTCTCGGTGTAATCCAAGCCGTAATGAACCCCATTGTATTTTTCCTGATTCGCTTGATATTGTAGTGATATTGATATGCAGAGTTGAGAGAGGATGAGTGATATTGAAGATACTTTTGACAAATGACGATGGTGTATTTGCGCCGGGTCTTGTAACGTTAGCTTCCTATCTTTCCAGTAAAGGATATACATGGACGGTTGTTGCTCCTGATAGAGAGAGAAGCAGTGTTGGACATGCCATTACTTTGACTCGCCCTCTTCGTTTATCAGAAATTAGCCAGGGGGTCTATCCCTCAGGTCAGAGGGTTTATGCTTGTGATGGTACTCCGTCTGATTGTGTTGTTTTAGGAGTCGAGGAAGTATCTCCTGAGGTCAACATGGTTATATCGGGAATAAACAATGGGCCTAATGTAGGAGATGATCTCACCTATTCAGGGACTGTTTCGGCAGCTATGGAAGGCGTTATTATGGGGCGCCCCTCAATTGCTGTCTCACTGAATTGCAGCAGTCGTGACGAAGTATGCCATTATGATACGGCAGCTATCGTTATAGGAAAAATTCTAGAAGTTCTAGAGAAGGAACCGCTAGATGAAGGTGTCTTGCTTAATGTAAATGTGCCTAATCTTCCTATCCCTCTTTTAAAAGGAGTACGTGTTACACGCAAAGGCGTGCGCCTTTATGAAGGAAAAGTTACACAACTGAGAGATCCCCATGGCCGAGTTTATTTTTGGGTATCAGGTCGTCCCGAAGATCAGCTTATTGAAGGTTGTGATGTTTGGGCTTTGGCGAACGGTTATGTGTCGATTACGCCTGTACATATGGATATGACTCATTATCCGTCGGTTGAACGTTATTCGAATAATGGACTTGAAAAAATAAACTTTTAGTCACTTTAAAAAAAACAGTTGACAAAGGTTCATTGTCGTGTATAATGCTTTCAATAAATAAAAAAAGCATAGTGCGGCAATGAAAGGGAAAAGTATTCCCTCCTCTTTTCGACAGAGAGAAAAGGTCACCGGTTGAGAGCCTTTTTAGTTAAACGGGGGAAGAATAGAGCCCTTGAGCTAACCTCGAAGAAAGACGAATAGTCAAGTAGAGGTAATGAAGTGAGTGAAAGAAACAAAATTTTTTTTGGTCTTTCGCTAATATGGGTGGCACCGCGGGTATCAAGCCCGTCCCTGGTAATACTGGGGACGGGCTTGTTTTTTTAAGGATGAGTGAAAGGGGAGCTTTTGAAATGCTTGATAAGAAAAAGGTGGTACTTGCTTATAGTGGCGGTCTTGATACGTCTGTAGCAACTATGTGGCTCAAAGAAAAAGGATATGAAGTCATTACTATGACTGCTGATGTTGGACAGACTGTGGATTTGGAAGAAGCAAAACAGAAAGCACTTAAAAGTGGTGCATCTAAAGCGTATGTTATGGATTTAAAAGATGAATTTGTTAAAGAGTTTGTTTGGCCAGCTTTGAAGGCAAATGCTACGTACCAAGGAACGTATCCCCTTAACTCTGCACTTTCACGTCCTTTGATTGCCAAGGCTATGGCCATGGTGGCTAAAAAGGAGAATGCCGGAGCAGTAGCTCATGGATGTACAGGGAAAGGACAAGATCAGGTGCGTATAGAAGTATGCACTAACGCCTTGAACCCAGAACTTGACGTACTTGCTCCAGTTCGGGATTGGCACTTTAGCCGAGAGGCTGAAATGGAATATGCTCAGCAACACGGAATTCCTGTTAAGGCAACTACGGCATCTCCATACAGTATTGATGAAAATCTTTGGGGACGATCCATCGAATGTGGAATTTTAGAAGATCCATGGAATGAGCCACCTTCTGATGCATATACATTGACTGTAGATCCTTGGAACGCTCCTGACCATCAGGAATTTGTTGAAATAACTTTTGAAAAAGGAATACCGGTGGCGCTAAACGGAGAAAAAATGGATGGTCCCTCACTCATTCTTGCTCTAAATGCAATTGCTGGAAAACACGGCGTGGGTCGAATAGATATGGTAGAAGATCGTCTTGTAGGCTTTAAGAGTAGGGAAGTGTATGAATGTCCAGCAGCTATTACACTTATTGCGGCTCATAAAGCATTGGAAACACTAACTCTTGATAAAAAAGTGTTGGCAGCAAAGAAAGAACTGGAAGCTACATATGCAGAACTCACATATGAGGGATATTGGTATTCGCCTTTGAAGGAAGCTATAGATAGTTTTGTTGATACGACACAAGAATATGTAAATGGCGTTGTTAAAGTTCGCTTCTATAAAGGACAAGCCGTTGTTCGAGGCATGAAATCTGAGAGTTCTATATATCAACAGAATTTAGCGACATACTCAGAGGGAGACGCCTTCGATCACCAGGCCGCAGTTGGGTTCATCAAAATCTGGGGGCTTCCTTTAAAGACTTGGAAACAGGTACATAAGGATAAAGTGCCAGTTGAGATTTTTTGTTAACTATACATTACAAAAGTGTTGAGGGGAGAGATGATAATGAAAAAGGTAGTTTTAGGGTTGGTGGTTTTAGCGCTTATTGTAGGAATGATAGGAGTGCCGGCTTATGCTGCTTCAATTATGGACAAGGACACCATAATTGTAGGAACATCTGGTTCATATCCTCCTTTTGAGTTTCATGATAAAACAGGAGCTCTTGTAGGTTTTGATATTGACCTTGCTAATGAAGTTGGGAAACGCCTTGGGAAGAAAGTTGAATGGGTGGATATGGCTTTTGATGGAGTGATTCCTTCGCTGCTAACGGGAAAAATTAACATGATAGCTGCTGCTTTGAGTATTACTGAGGAGCGAAGCAAGAAGGTAGCATTTTCTACCCCATATATGGTGAGTTTGAGTGCTTTTGTTCTTCCTGTTGGTAGCGCTGAGATGAAGAGTCTTGAAGATTTTAAAGGGAAGACAATCGCTGTTCAGCTTGCTACAACGCAAGATGTGTTTGTTTCTGAAATTGAAGGTATAACGGTGAAACGGTTTCCAAAATTGAATGACGCTGTTCGAGAAGTGGCTCTGAAGAGGGCGGATGCTTCATTTATGGATGAGACTGTTGCTGAAACATATATTAACAGTGACGAATTTAAGGGGCAGCTTGAAAAATCCTTTACAGTAGAGCTTAAAGGAGCTAAACAGGCACTAGCTGTAAGCAAGGAAGATCCCGCTTTTCTTGATGCTGTAAATGGAGTTCTAAAAGAACTAGAAGAAGAAGGGTTTATTTCCGAGCTACATAAAAAGTGGAATACTAAAAAGAATTAGTTTTCTAAAAATTGTAAGAGTAAGAAATACTATAAAAGCACATTAGCCACATTGGTTGGTGTGCTTTTTTGTTTTGGCAGACTCTTTATTACGTTGTACAATATAAATTGATATCGTAGCTCTTACTTCATTAAGGAGGATGCTATAACAAATGACAGAACCTAAAAAATTGACTCCTCGCGGTAAGGTCCTCATTGCCTTAACAATTATAGTTATTTTTATTTTTGGCTTAACAGCTTTTCTAGGTCGAGAAAGTATCGGGACTCTATTTCAAGGTAAACTTAGATATTTTTGGGTCGTTATTCTTCTTGCTGTGGGCTATTTTTCTGCTCACGAGACAAAATAAAAGGTAGCATTTCGAGGTCTTCTTTATTAAGTAAATAGTACGAATTTAAAAGAGTATATTGTGGAAAGACTGAAAGTGAACTTCTAATAGCTTCCAACAGGGGGATTCCCTGACTTTCAGCATTTAAAACAATACCTGTACGGTTTTCATCATAATGCTCATTCAATACACGAACAAGAGAGTTTACTCTCTCTTGTTGTTCCAGATCAGGGGCATAGGGTTCTCTGACGATATACGGTATTTTGTTCTCCTTAGCTAAGAAAAGAAGGGACTGGCTATCAATTCCAGCTGTTTCTGCAAGGTGCTGAGAGCTAAGAGAATCAAGCATAATCAAGGCAACTTCTTTATTCTGGAACTGATCTTCTTTCATCAGCTCTTTTAAAAGTTGTGTATATATCTGAGTCAAAGTTTCTCTTCTTGTTTGAAGCAATGTTGTTTGATCTTCTTCACTAATATCCTTTCCAGGCAAAAAGAAAGAAGCGGGATCTTTCCTATGTATTTGTGCGTAGCTTTCTCTGAAGCTTGGATGCATAGGCGTAAAACGTGCGGGGTCGCCAATTCCTTCGTCGGGATGTTCAAAATATAGATCTGCAATATAGATACCATCCCAAGAAAAGGAATTGAGGTGTTTCTGCAAAAAACGGATGGTTTCTTTGAAGCAATTTGGGTCTTCAAGAGCCATAAGAGGTCGCCATTCAATGAAAGCATCGGAGAGCAAGGCTGTCTTTTCCCGCCACTCAGGGTATGTATTCCAAAACTCTTCCGAAACCAATGGAAGTTCAAGCCACGCTTCTATTGTCATATTTTGTTTGTGAGCTTCTTCAATAAATTTTTTTGTGAAGTCAACATAATCAGGCGAAGTGTACCAGGCACTTAAAATACATCGTGAAAAGCCTTCAGAAGCGATTTGCTTCGCAAAAGAAACAGGATCTCGATCATAGAAAAAGCCCCAGTCAATCATGATAGAAAGAGTAGATATATTTTTTTCAGGGGCGTGTTTTTCGGGCAAAATATTCCATTCATATTGCAAAAGGTCAAAGAAAAAGGGATACACTGTTCCGATGTCAATGGAAGCGCTGAGAGGAAGCGCGCTGTAAACGCAGCGAACATTTTTATACTTAAATTCAACGCAAAGTGGTTCATTGAGAGCTGTCTCGGCCAATATGCGGCTTTGAGACGGGGCGCTAAATACTTCAAAAGGTAATGATGAAGGAAGTTCTACAACGTTTTTTCTTTTTCCTTGCCAAAGATAGAAAGGTACCAACCCTTTTTTTGATGACCAAGAGAGACCAATTGTTTGTGACAGCAGGCTAGGTGAGTCTGTTAAAAGTGTTGCAGATTGTTTAATTGTTCTTAGTAACTCTTCGATATCTTTCTGAGACATTTCTTGTGCACTTTCTCCTGGAACGATGACCAATGAAGCTTGTTGAGCAGTGCGAATGTCTGAAGACATTGTCGCTTTAAAACCATAATTGTTTAAAAGAGAAAGAAGAGAAGAGTCTGAGGTCTCTTTTGTTGTTAAGACAAAAATATCTGGATTTTGAGTTTCATTGGGTAAAGGGGAAGCATAGACCAATTTCGTTTGAGTAGCCAATATAAGGCATAAAAGAAACATGCAGAGCATTTTCTTCATATCATTCACCTCTAAAAGTTTACTTCTGTTCTAAAATGCCACATGTTGTTGTCGAGATAGTCTGCCTCAGCGTCCCCGTAATGAATATCGTCATAAAGTAGTTCAAAGAAGGCAGAAGGGGTAATATGGTAACGAACGCCGATAGACCAGTTTGTAGTGTCGTAATCATTTCCGCCTGTGTTCTCATAGCGTATATTGGCGTATCGCTGAAAGGTAGTCCATTTTTCAGAAATATCTTGAACAGTCTTTATAAAAAATACGTTTGTAGAAAACTCACCTAAGTGAGGGGTAACTTCGAAAGAGTATTTATTCCATGGCTGATGGTCTGTCTTAAAGTTTTTGTCGAAATGTGCGTATTCAATCCAGAGGTTTGTCAATTTCAATTGTTCTTGTTTTATGTCAAGAATAGCCTTCCATGCCTGAGGAGATTGATCGTCTGGATAGGCCCATTTCTCAAGATCCTCAACGTACCAAGCTCCCCTAAAAAAGGTGTTGAAATTCAGGGCATATTCGAAATCGAGCCATGCGACTTTCCAGTCAGAAATATCGGGGTTTGTTCTTGAATCATTAAAATAATCGTGATAGAGGCCGTTAATAGCTAGGCGGAAGCGCTCATCAAAGCGATGTGTCCATCTAATGCCGTAAAGACTTTGTTCTTCTTCAGATGTTACTTTGTCATCATGTGCTACAAAGAGAACAAATTGCCCTAATGGCAGATTTTTCGTCAGGTAATATCCAGTATGAATAGTATCTCCCATAAAAGCATCTGCATCTGTATAAATTTGGGATTCGGCTTCCCAATCGTAGTACCAACGTCCAGTCCTTAATGCGAAATCTCGGGGAAGCGTAAGATCAATCCAATAATAATCCCATTTTAAATTTTCCTTGTAATTGGGGTCATTACTATCATAGTGACCTAATCGTCCTACAAATGTTGTTTTGCTGTCGATAATTTTAGAAAACCAGAGATAAAAATCAGCAGGACGAAAATCATGGGTTCCTATTCCTGGCCCCATGTCTTCCTTAAATCGTCTACCGTCAAATTGAAAGGTTCCCCAAAATCTCCAATTTCCAATGTTTTCTTCTAATGTAGTTATCCTTTTGTCTAGAAGGTCGGTTTTAGAAGGAATAGCCGTAAGCTCATATTGGAATTCGCGTAACAGCTTTTTTAAAGCGATCACTTGGGCAACATCGATTTTTTCGATATCGACATGGTCAATGGTTTTAGCTAACATTTCTGCAACTTCATAACGTCTAAGCAATATGTCTCCCCGTAGGGAATGGTCAGGATAGCCTTTTATAATTCCTGCAGAAGCAAGTTGATGAATGGCATCATATGCCCAATGGCCTTCTGGTAAGTCTGTAAAAGGGGATTGTGCTTCTGAGGGAGAATACCCCCAGAAGCAAAGAAAAACAATTAAAGTTATATATATTTTCTTTTTGTGGTTGCAAAGCATAGAAATAATTGTCATTTTTATCTCCTATACATCCCCCAGAAATATCCCTTACATGCTCTTATTTCCGTCGTATTCGTGCAAAGAGAGCAATGAGGAGTATTGACATTATAGCTACTGCTACAAGAGTAAAGATTCCAAGATAGTTTCGATCAGACGAGAAGAGAAGGAGTACCTTTTGCCAGAAAGAAAGAGTAGGCTTTTCTTCTATTTTTTCCTCGGTTATAGAGGTGAAGAAAGGAATTGCATCACCAATGGGGGATATAAATGCAACGTCCCCATCGATATTCCAATCTAAAAGGGCCTGTCTGAAAGATACAGTTGTAGGCATTCTATGATTCCATGTGGAAATAATTTGAATACCTCCATTTTGTTTAGTTAATGAAAGAAGTGCACTTTGGTTTGCAAATGCAGGAAGCACTGGAATTTTCTCACCAGAGAGAATTTCTTCTTTTTCCGGATCGTACCCAACAGGAAGAGGAACGCCTTTTTCATGCAATGTCGCTACAGAAACAAGCAGCAACTGATTCTCTTCATTGTTTCCTGCTGTCCATTCGTCAAATGATTTGATATGAAATACTACTTTCCACGGCAATGTTCTTTGCCATGCAGAAAGAATAACAGAAAGCGCAGAAAGCTCTTTGCCTGTGGGTTCTTTTTCTGTGTAGATAGTTAGCTCTCTTTTCCCGTCTAATAGGTAAGGCATGTTGGAAAGTCGTGCTGTCAAAGGTACGATGTCGTGAGGAATATGTAGATACGAGTTTCTATCGATAGTTAGCCATGCACTCTCCATAAAGCGTTTTGTGCAATCTGGAATGTCTATATCAAGATAACTTTTCAACTGGAAAGAGATGAAACCATTATTCAATCTCTCTGCCGGAATCGGAACAGATAGACGCCCGTCATTTGCATTTTCAGGAGTAAGAGCGACTCCTTTCATTGGAACATTGTTTACATCAACTTCAAGAGCTGATTTTTTTCCTTCCAGATTTGGGGCGTGGCGGAACATAAGAACTAGAATAGGGTTCCCCTTAATTTTCCAGTTAGGTGGAATCTGATAATTTACTGTCTCTTGATGTTGTAAAATTCCACGAAATACAACATCGCTTCGTCCTATATCGACTAGACTGACATCTGCAACGTCACGAGGAACGTCTATTGTCTTGGGAAGAGGTAATGACGTTGGAATGGCCGATGCGGAGGCAAGCATTTGTTTGCGTGTTTCAGGTGTTAACAATGCTTGTACGGCGAAGCAAAGATCTTCTCCATTCCCAGCTGTAATAAGCATACGTCCGAAGGCTTCTTTATTCAAAAATACAGAGGCAAAAACATTCCCCTTTTCAAGTTTTTGGGTTGAATCGAATGTATTTAACAGCTCTTGTGTGAAACGGTCTTCATTTCCTAAATATAAAATGTGATGTTTCATTGCGATATCTCGAGTTACATCACTCATTGTTACTATTAAGGGGTAAAAATCCTTAAAAGGCACATTGTGAGTGAAACTTGAGATAAGGTCTACAGCTGCTTGAATTTCAAGACTTGATGGCGCATCTGGAAGAACAATAAGGGTATTGTCCGTCTGATAGTTTTCTGGTTCAAAGAAAGGAGCCGGGAATTGATTAAGGGCTAATTCTACAGACGGTACATATTTAAGATGAACCAGGCTTTCTCTATGAATTCGCAGCCAGTTTCCTGGGTTATTTACATTTGAGCATCTATCTTGATTAGAGTGCAGCATAGCATCTATTGTAAGCGAATTGACTCCCTCTACCATGCTATCGGGATCGAGAGGAATTTTTGAGATCCCTTTCCATTGGTTAATATCTTTCATACGTAATGTTGTAGTTCTACGTCCGTTAAGTGTTACAGTAAGACTGGAAATATCTGTATCGAGTATTTCAGAGTGGCTTGTAATAAGCTCCAGATATGATCCTTCCAGAGCTTTCCAGTTTGCAGGGAGGTTGAAGTAAAGGGTTGTTCCGCTGAAGATTATGTGCATGGGAATGTCTTCTACTGCTAAAACAGTATTAAGACTCTCTCCAGGAGGAAGTACTATTCCAGTATGGTGCTGGAGTACGTGGTTAGCTACTATTGAATCTTTATCAACGGCTTCATCAGTTATTGAAACTGCTTTTTTTTCTGCTTCGCCTACCTCTGCTATGGGTTGTTTGGGAGGCGTATAGTCTATTTTTCGAATATCTACAACAATGCGATCTGGATTCTTAAGGATATAGTGATTTACAGAAAGATTTCGCTCCAAAAGAAAAACCGTAGCTTTGGTTTCTCCAGCTGTTCCTTGAACAGAGAAGGAACGGGCCGGGGAGGGCAGCTGACCAGTGAAGGGGCGATAAAGTCCATCTGCTATTGTAAGAGTAATCTGATTAGCATTCTGTGTAAAAGAATACGAAGCTGGTCTGTTCATATCAATGACGAGGCGAATACCTCCTGTATGAATTCCCCAACGGACGTTTGTTATTTCTGCTTTCGCTTGTGGCGTTAAAACGAATAAAAATACCAATATGAAGCATATAAAAGTTGTTATTCGTTTCATGTTTATCCCGTCCTTTCAGTCTTGTGCCAGAAGGTTTCTTCTTTTTTAAATATTTTTATTAATGGGTGGAACAAGGCATTGAACATTACTAAAAGCCAAAGTTGCGTATAAGAAAAATACATTAAAAATCCTAAAAAGATGTTTTTGAGACGATCTTCTCCTGGTTCCGCCGTAAGTGTTATTGAAAGCTCTACAACAAATAGAAGAGTGGAAAGAGCCCATAGTGCATTGAATGGACCTTGTAGATTAATTCGGCTCAAACCAGAGATTCCCAAAATAAAGATGCATAAAGAAGCCGTGAGACTCGTTAAGAAAAGAAAGTAGATCATAAAGAGATAAAGCATATCGAAAAAAAGTTTCCATTGGCCTTCAAACAAAAGAGGAAAGAAGTATTTTTTCAGAACATAAATATTTCCTCGTGCCCATCGGGTTCTTTGTTTAAACCACACTCTCCACAACGATGGTTCTTCTTCCCATGTTATAGCGTAAGGAACCATTTTTATTGCTTTTTTACGAAGATAGATACGTATAGAAAGTTCCGTATCTTCAGTAAGAGCTCGTTCATCCCAGCCTCCAAGAGACTGTATAAGATCTTTCCATATTACAAAGTTTGTTCCTGGAATTGTAGCGAGTTTATATAATTTCCAACGCCCTGCTTGAGTCGTCCATTGAAAGAAAATGGTTTCAAGATTGATAAAGCGTGTTAATAAATTACGATCTTTATTCCGCGTACGAAATTTACCGATAACAGCACCGAGACGTGCTCTATCTTCTATGAGATTGCGCACAAGGTAGAGAAGAGCATTTTTCTCAGGAGTATTGTCAGCATCGTAAACGGCGATAACTTCTCCCTGTGCGACCTCTAATCCATAATTTAAAACGGCCGATTTCCCTTTTTTACCTCTGTCTTCAGGAACATCAACGACTTCCACATAAGGGCCAATGCTCCGTGCGGCTTTTCTGGCTACTTCGCCTGTTCTATCTGTGGAGTTATCGTTTAGGCAAATAATTTCGAGCAAATGTTTAGGATACTCAAGTCGTCCTATAGCTATAAGTGTTTTTTCTATAACAAGTTCTTCATTATGTGCTGGAATAAGTATAGAGACATAAGGTAGGTTTTCTGCTGTTGTTGAATCGAAGTGCCATTTTTCTCGTTCTGCGTGCACAGAATATTTGTAGCCGCTAAATGACAGCACGGCATGGTAAAGAAGCATTGTCCATATAACGATAAGACTGAACAGAAAAACGCCGTCTATTAGTGTCATTTAAAAAGATCCTTTCTTCGCCGTCTGGTAAGGCGAACATACACAAAAAGTAAGATGAAAGCGGTTATCCCTCCTGCTATAAGAGGGAACCATGCCCAAAGCATTTTTTGTGAATCAGAAGGAGGAACAGGCCATAAATCTGGCACTTCTTTAGGCGTATATAACAGTTTGCCTCCCATGGTTCCTGTATCGACAAAACTGTATCCCATATTTCTAATAAAAGGTATAAGTTCCTTTAAATACTCATCGCCCGCTAAATAAGGATGATAAAAGAAGCAGATAAAGGGATCGCGCACGATAGATGTAATAATACGCACCTTTTCCTCAATAGTTTTCAATGAAAGAAGCTGGGTTCCTGAAGCTATATATCCAACTTGTTCTGGCAGAACGCTAAGCCCTGACACTGTTTTCCTTATAATATATGGAAAAGCTTGTGTTGTTTGATATGTTTTATTGTTAACCATAAGCTCTCCAGCAATAGTGTTAAAGTAATTTATTAACTCTTCTTGCAATGAAAGAGGAAAGTTATAGTGAGGTGCTTCGAAGTAATTTGGCTGTAACCCTGCCTGATGAAATATCCAAAGTCCGTATTGCATGCGTTCGTGAAAGTATTTTCTTTCATTGGGTATAGGACGATCTACAGATATATCCCAAAATTCTGAGCCTTCTCCAGATATCCACTTATATTGGTGTGATGTCCCATGCATAATTATCGTTCCGCCATGCTCAACAGCATACTTTAATGTTTCTAAAAACGGTTTATTATCAACAAGCCGTATTGCATATTTAGATTCTGGAGTTACAAAAACAGGATAAACCGCCATGGCAAAGGGAACAGAGTTTGATGCGAGGTAATCTATAGTTTGTCGTAATTTTTTTAAGCTTTCTCCAGAATATGATGGATTTAAATCTTCAAGACGAACCATTGCCTTCTTTACGTGAGCATGAGGAATCCCCAAAACGTCATGTAAAAGATCAGCAAATATAAGATAACTTATTCCGGACGTAGCTACGCCTTGAAAAATCCATGTATTCCCTTTACGTGCAACATAGGGTATAAGCTGCTCTCCGTCATCAAGCGTTGAAAGTACTTTCCATTCATCTCCCAATTGAAGAGGATACATGCGAAATAACGTTTCTCTGAAACGTATATCCTTATACGTTATATGTGTCGTTGTTATTGGAGTAGTACTCGTTCCAAGCCAACGATGTGTTCCAACATAACAGGTTGTTTTCTCTCTTGAGCTAAGAACATTTTGAATTTCGATTGATGGAGAGTTTGAGTCTATGCTCGATACATAAAAGATGACATCAGGTTCGAGTAATGTCTTTGCTGTTGTTTTTTGTAGCGTATTCATTGTTATATTTATGTATTCAAAATGGCCTAATAAGTTGGCAACAAACATAGCACTATCTCTTTCAGGTTCGTCATAAAGAACAGTAACCTGATAAGGCGCCCCATAAAGGGGGAAAGCAAAAAATAGAAAAATCATACATCCCATTAAAAGAAGCAATATATATTTTTTCATACTTTTATTAATTTCATTTTTTAATGATGACTATACTCGTACTCTTTACGTGCTAATGTCATTAAAGAGACATACTCTTGACTATCTGCCGGACAAACAGCACTTCCTGTTTGTGGTGTCAATCGAATACGCCTAAAGTCATTTTCTCCCAGTGCGATATCTACATATTGTAATTTTTGCCGAATACGTTCTGCGAAAATATCAGTTCCTTCTCTTTCAGTATTAGGCAGCAAAAAGGCGAATTCTGCTTCATCTATTCGGGCAAGAAGATCTTCTGTTCTTTTACTAGACTTCAATATTTGAGCAACGTTACGTATAACGAGTCCTTTTGCTCTTTCTCCGTGCACATCTGTTAATTCTTTTAGAAAGGCGACTTTAATAAGCAGAATAGAGAAGTATCCCCCATATCTTTTTTGTCTGGCCAACTCTTCATTCATACGGAAGGCAAAACGTTTTGATGTTTCAAGACCGGTTTGTTCATCAATGACTACAAGAGAATCAATTTGTGTAGAGAGAATTGTCAGCCGTTCAGTTATATCTGAAATAATTTTCTCTAAGCCACCACCCACATATCCACTAAAGGGAACGATAAGAAGCCAAAAGAGACGAGAAGCATCAACAGGTGTTTGATTCTGCCTCCATAAGGCAAAGCCAACCTTAAAACTCCCATAAAGGAAGAGGATGACAAGAGAAAATATGAGCGAGGTGGTACTGCCACAGATCGATCCGATGAAAAGAGCAGTTGCTGCAAGGAGAGTCATGACATAATCTTCAAAGGGGATGGCATAGTTGATGAAAAACCACGTCATTACGACAGAAAAACCAATAAAGATCGCAAACGCAAAGAGCAGTAAACGCTTCTTGTATATCTGGGTTTGCCCTGTCAAGGGATATCCCCCCTTATATTGTAGATGGGCCAGAGTTTCGTTCCGTTTACTTAGGTAAAGTGAAAGAGATAATGAAAAAGGCGGGCACCTCTCCTTTATACTGGTGTTGCTCAAACAACCAAAATAAAGGATATAGGAGGTAAACCCGCCATGAC